>JBFFHG010000009.1:0-13376 GCA_041557055.1 Desulfosarcinaceae bacterium | reverse complement strand
TGTTTTTTATTTGGATACCCCCTCGTCTCTGGTCTCATTCCGGATTCAGGCAAAAAAGCCGATTCGCATCGGCTTTTTTCAATCAAAGTTCGCCCCGGGGCTTGTTGCCTGTTTAGACAGGTTTCAAAGTAAAATCGACAACGACGGTGCCGCCGACCGGCACGTCCACCTCTTTCGTCTGGTGTCCAAGTACCATGGAGCATTTAATCCGCCGCATACCGGCCGGCACGTTTTCGATATTATATGTGCCGTTGAGGCCGGTAATGCCGATCAACTCGGTGCCCTCGACCTGGACCTCGGCCCCGACCCGTTTCTGGCCGCGTTTTATTTTGCACTTTCCCCTTAACCGTACCTTTACTGATCATCTCAAACCTCCGAATAATGTCGTTCCCAATTTTACCATTGATCCGAACCCTACCTTCCGAAAGGCTGCAACACCTTACATCTGCCTCCTATTCCACATAATATAGCGTCATCATGGCCTCTTTGAAGAGTTGTCGCAACTGCTTCCACATGCCGGATTTGAACGAATAGTACTCGGTGCCCTTGGCTTTGGCCGCCCACGCGTTGGTGATCGTCGTGAGTTGTTCGCTGGTTGTCTTCAACTCCTCCCAGAACCCACCCCACCGTACTGTGCAGTGGTTGTGCTCCACAGGATTGGATTCAAATTCTTCTCCAAAAAGTCCAGTCGGCGATCATTGGTTTCATCTGCCCTGAAGGGCTTGAACAATCGAAAAAAGATGCCATTGGGGCAGTAGCTGTTGGATCTGTCCGGTCAGTCGGTGAACGCGTTCGCTGCCCTGGTTCACGGTGCCAATATACTCTTGCAAGACGACCTATTGGGATCGATGAGGCATCTTAATATCAGATAGCCAGCGCATATGGGCCTTACTCCACGGCGATCCGACCGTATATCGGATGCCATTTCAAAGGAGAAAAGACAGTAAGCGTTGTTTGCTTCTCTTCTCGTCGCTTTTGGCATCTCCCCTGGCCCGGGTCAGGTCTCTGATCGCCTCATCTTCGGTTTGAGGAACGTAAACACCGGTCAGTTCACCGGCACGATGCAAGCGGGCAAGCATCATGGCATCACGGCGGTCATTTTTAATCTGATTGCCATTTGACTTGGGGATCCTGGACGGCGCCACCACGTCACAATCAAAACCCTGGTCGCTAAGGGCTTGCGTAAAAATAAATTGCAGTTCAGGCGCGCTGATTTGGGTTGGATTTGTTCGATCCAAGAGTGCAAAACCGCAGCAATAGCAAGCTGTTTTTGAGGCCATAGCCAAGATCAGACGCCGTCGCAGATCGTGCAAAGACGACCTGAAGCAGTGATGCATAAAATGTGACGTTATTTTTGCGCGAGCCCTAAGATACTCATGCACATGAGCATCCTTATGCAATGGCACAGCAATATCTACACGTCTTTTAGTAATTTGAGCCTTAAGGGCCTCGGAAAAAATGTTTTATCCCGAACCTGCCACCGGGCAGATAGTTCAGATGCGGAAACCGTCATACTTATTCTCCAAGACGAAATTCGAAGATCCTATGAGGCCCGCTATGATCATAGGCTGCATGCTGTTTTAATGGTTGCCCAAGGCCAAAGCTGCAACAAGGTGTCTGAGCTTTTAGGTGATGCACCACGCGCAGTCGCCTATTGGGTAAATCGCTTCGAGGCCGAAGGGCTTTCTGGGCTTGCGGATGCCGACCGTCCAGGAAGGCGCTCAAAGCTTGATGAGCAACAACTGAGAATTGTTCAAGATGCATTGCGATCTCATCCATCACAGTATGGACTTGAAGGCAACCTTTGGGACGGCAAGATGCTTTCCCATTTCATTGCACAGCAGTTTGATGTTGAGCTTGGTGTACGACAATGCCAACGATTATTCAGGCGTCTTGGTTTTCGACTCCGAAAACCAAGGCCGTTGATAGCCAAGGCGGACCCGGAAAAACAGCAAGACTTTAAAAAAAAATCGTTGGGTATGCCGCCTCAAAAGATATTGACCTTTGGTCCACGGATGAGGTCCATTTCCAGCAACACGGCTCGCGGTGTCGCATGTGGATACCGCCGGAATGCAAAGATCCCTTTGTATGGCACTACCCGACCCGCAAAAGCGTCGAATACTTTGGGGCCATACGATTATGTCATGGAAAAATGGTGTATCAACGAGAAAGCGATGCATTCAATGCACAGTCCTAAAGGATAATGGATAAAACATTGTTGAACTTGACCGCTGTTGCGGCAATACACCCAGTTGCCGCTATGGGGATTATAGTGATCGTTGGCAAGCCCAGCCGCATCATGCGGGGCGGATGAAAATGCAATTTTTGAGCTTTGGTGACAGGCATTTTTAAAATTTATCGGACAAAAAGCGTCATATTGCGCAACCCTTAGACGATGATATTCGTTACAGCGGTGCGTAAGGGATCAAAAAGGGGGTCAGGAGGGTTGCCGTACGCCGGCTTTCATCTCCACAAGGCCGGCGGCGACGATAACCGCCAGCAGCAGCAGACCGACGCCTGTTACGCCGGTCCAGCCGAAGTTTTGGTAGGTATATCCACTTGCTGTAATGCCCATAGAGCCGCCCAGGTAATAGAAGAGCACATATAAAGAGTTGGCCCGGCCGCGTGAGGATTTCAACTTTTGGTTGAGACTGCCGGCTGCAGCGGAATGGATGGCGAAAAAGCCGATACACACCCCGCACAATCCCACGATCACCGCCAACAAACTCACCATATGGGTGGCCATCAGCGCCAGGGCAAACACAGCGCCACCCAAAACCATGGTAACCCCGTTTCCCAGGCGATTGCTGAGTTTTCCGGAAAGCGGCCCGACAACAATGCCCAGCACATAGGCCATGTATATGAACGTAATTTGCTGGGTGGAGGCATTGAAAACGGGTCCGGCCAGGTAGAACGGCAGATAGTTGAACAGGGCTGAAAAGACCCAGAAAGACAAAAAGGCCACCGAGTAAATGCGCAACAGTTCCGGACGTTTAAGAAGCGCCGCAAAACCATCTTCACGAGTTGCGGCGGCCCTTTTTTGATTTTCAGAAGGCAGGTATTTGAGGGCTGCCACGGTGGCCAGGAGAACCAGCGCCGATACGGTCACAAAGGCATATCGCCAGTGCAGAGGGGGATGAATCCAACCGCCCAATAATCTGCCGCCCAAGCCGCCCGCCACGGTGGCCGCCACATAAGACCCCATCACCACATTGAGCCGCGCCGCCGGCAGGTGTTTGGCCAGATAGGCCGCCAGGCAGGTGGTCAACGCCGGAATAAAGAGTCCCTGCATAAATCTCAGAATGATGAGGTGGGACATTTGCCGGGCCGCAGCGCAACCTAAACCGCAGAGCACCACCACCAAACCGCCGACTGCAATCAGAGGTTTAACAGGCAGACGGTCCGCCAGGCGGCCAAAGGGCAGATTGGATAGGGCCACCCCCAGAATGACGGCCGAGATGGCTAAAGACGCCCGTTTTTCATCGACGCCGAACTCCTGCTGGAGAACCGGCAATACCGGCTGCAGAAGATAGATGGTCGTAAAACTTGCCGAAACCAGGGCAAACACAAGCGCCTGCAGACCGATTGGGGAAGTGGGGCTGGATTTCATGACCGACAGATTTATACACAAACCCATGGGATGGCAATTGAAAAGGCAGGCTGCTGCTCACCGCGCCATTGCCTTAACTGCCCGGCAATCAAGTCCGGCGGCGGCCGGCATAGATGGCCTGGGCCTTTTGCAGGGCATCGACATCATCGACTCCCATGGTTTCAGTTTCATCGGAAGCCACATGATAGCCCACCGATCTGCCCTCTTTCACCATGTATTCAATCAAGTCGGTGATGAAATACTCCTCAATGGCGGTCATTTGCCCCTCAACCTCCTTGTGCACGATCTGGGGACGCGATTCCAGAATCGGCAAATAGGTGCTCAATGCCTGCCGGGTGACGGCATAGATGCCTGAGTTGCAGATGGTCAGGGCCTTTTGGATTTCGGCCGGATACGCTTTCCAATATTTCCATTCGGTGATTTTTTGCACTTTGTCCGATTCGATCTCCAGAACGCCGTATTGTTTTTTATCGGCGGGGCGGAACCCCAGAATGACCATGTCGCTGTCATCCAGGGCCTGGACCAGTTGAGCGTAAGTCTCCTTTTTAACGAAAGGCACATCCCCCATGGTGATGATCAGCCGCTGACAGGATTGAGCGTCCACAAAATCCCGGGCCGCCAGGATGGCCCCGCCTGTCCCGTTAAGCCGGGGCTGTTCGCAATATCGCAGATCCATGGAGCGGGTGGCGTGGATCACATCGGCTTTGCAATGATGAACGATCAGGGCCCTGGGACCGGGCGGCAGGTTCTCTATCAGATGCAGCAATAGGGGACGCTGACCTTCAAAGATGGATGCGCCGGGCACCAGAGGCAGCAGGGTTTTGTTACCTTCATATCCCTTCATGCGGCTGCCGCGGCCGGCCGCCATGATAACGGCGGCGACCTGGGCTCTATATATATTGTCTGTGGGCATAATCGTTTCCTTTGTCATAATCGAATCCAACGGCGTGCCTGGAAATGTTGCATCGATTTCCGGATCAATTTCATTGGGCATCTTGCGCACAATGCCTTTTGAATGTCGCCGTCCCTGAAAATCAGTTTTAAACCACAGCCTTGGCATGCTGTCAATAAACGGGGCCCTGGCATTTCGAATTCCATGACGATTGACAGCACATCGTCTGTAATTTCTCCCTTTTTTACTTGACATTTTTTTTGGTTCTTCTATGCTCTGAGATCTTGTTTGGGCGCTCTTAACGGAGCTTAATAGGGAACCCCGTGAAAATCGGGGACGGGCCCGCCGCTGTAATCGGGGACGAAAGCTGCACCAAGTCACTGGCCGAGAGGTTGGGAAGACGCAGCCGACAGGAAGATCCGAAAGTCAGAAGACCTGCCTGAACATAATGGGTAACGGCTGCGTGGACGGCGTCGTACCTTGTTTTTCCATCTGAGGATAAAAAAGGGAAATCCTGGATCGAATTTTTCGGTCTGGGATTTTTTTTTGGCATGGGCAATTTCCCCAAAATGAATTTTGCCCAATGGCAACCAGGCCTGCGTATATCGCGGCCAAATGGTGGAAAGCCTTACCTCCCGCGCCGGTGGTTATGAAACGGCTTTGGCCGAAATGACCGCGATTCCTTTTAACGCCTTTGTCCATGGAGGAGCAAAACACAAGAAAGGGGCAATCCGCATGACACCATTTCGCGATCAGATCTTTGAAGTTTCCAGCATTGGAAAACTTTATCGGAAAAGCCTGGAAATGTTTGGAGACTGTTTGGAAGACGAAAACGGCAATCAAATCCATCTTGATGATTTGGCTGTCGGCCAGTCGTTTTTCGTAATCTTCCAAAGCGGCACCGGCTTGACGCGGACATCGGCGGTGAGAGTCGCTTAACTGAAAACGGATGAACCCTGACATCAGGGTTCATCCGTTTACGATTCATTGTCAAAAAAAAGTATAGCTGCGACTGCAATGGCAGGGATACACCGGTATTTTGAGAGTACCCCGACATTGCATAAAAAAGACGGCCAAGGGATTGAAAAGAATGATGGGTATTGAACCGACCCGGACATTGGGACCCATCCGGGCAATTAACCCATGGTTTCCTTGAGGATCGGACCTGTTTTACGCCATCTTTGTTTATGCAACGTCAGGGAGCGTTGAAGCCTTTGCCCGACCTGGAGATGGACCTGGGGATATTTTTGCCCCCTCCTTAAGGAGCAGTAGCGTTGATCAGCACCCAGCTTCTTTTCAAAATCGCCGCCGGCCTTTACGGGCTGAGCCTTGTCGCTGAATTAAGCTTCGGCCGCTGGCGCTGGTGGGCAGGGATCTTTTTATGGCCGGCCCTGTTGGCCAATGCCGCAGCCGCGGTGTTGCGCTACCGGTCGGCCTGGCCAATGCTGCCCATGTATTTGGGGCCTGTTGCGCTGCCGCTGTTTCTGGGCCTTTTGATCCTTTTGATCAGGCCGCAGGAGGCTGAGGGCCAAACTGTCCGCCGAACCGTCCTGGCGCTGACAGCGGTCATCGCCCTGGCGGCAACATGCTTTCCCAAGGATTTCTATCTACCGTTTCTAAAATCCCAAACATTGTGGGCCCATCTCTTTTTTTTGTTCGGAGTGGCGGGCAAGGGGTGTTTTCTTCTGAGCGCGGCTTGGGCTATAGCAGGCTTGAAGACGGTTATAAACGCAGAGGGAGAGAGGCCTTCTCCCGTTCTGCGTTCCCTGCGATGGACGGTTTGGGGCTTTTCCTTCTGGACCCTTTCCATGTTCGCCGGTGAGCTTTGGTCCTATTTGGGATGGGGCACGCCGGTGGTATGGGACGATCCGGCCATCACCACCACCATGGCCGCCTGGTTTTTCTACATCTGTCTGCTGCATCTGCACCTGACGGGCGCCTGGACCGCCCGGGGCCGGGGCATTTACGCTGCTGCGGGCGCGTTGGTGATACTGGGCTTGAATTGCATTCCGGACCTGGGTTCTTTTCGGTGGCCGTTTTGATCATGATACGACAACTATCTTTTATGTGGCGTAAATTGGGCAGCATTCACCTGACAGTGGTTCTGTGCCTGTCGCTTGCGGCTGACCTGACATGGGGCTATGTCTGCCTTAACCGGCACGCCACCCTTTTCGGACC
The DNA here is from genome assembly GCA_041557055.1 of Desulfosarcinaceae bacterium. Classification (GTDB taxonomy): domain Bacteria; phylum Desulfobacterota; class Desulfobacteria; order Desulfobacterales; family Desulfosarcinaceae; genus JARRKU01. The sequence goes on along the minus strand of JBFFHG010000009.1, from coordinate 6,696 downwards.
GTTGAACGATATCGGCCTGGCGGCTTGGCTCCACACCTACGGCCGCCACAACATGGCTTACACAGCCTGGTTTTTCTTGCTGTTGGCCTTGCTGACCCTGCTTTGCATCAACACCTTTGTCTGCACCACGGACCGTGTTGCCGGATTGCTGCGGGCCCGGAGACGCTTCACCTCCCTGCGTCTTTTCTTCAAATTCGCCCCCCACATCATGCATTACGCCCTGATTGTCATTCTGGCGGGCTATCTGAGCAGTTATCTCTTCGCCCGGGTGCTCGACACGCGCACCTTGGTACCCGGCCATTCCATGACCCTGCCCGCAACGACCGCCCGAATCACCTTCACCGGATTTGACCCGCTATACCACCGGGGCGATCACCTGCCCGTTTTGCGGGACCGCGTCCTCCGGCCCCGGGCCCGATTGCTGCTCACCGACGGTGAAAGCCGTCAATCGACCGTATTGTGCTGTAACCGACCGGTAAGGTTCAAAGGCTACGGCATTTTTCTCAAGGATTTTTCCCCAAAGCAAAAAGGCGGGGCAATGGCCGGGCGGGCCCGCATCGATATGAGCATCCGCAAAGACCCCGGCGTCGTGCTGTACCTGGCCGGTCTGCTCCTTTTCACTGCAGGTTTGGCCATCTATCTGGTCGACTGGACTTTCTTCAAGAAAATAAGAAAGGACCCCCTATGAACCACGCCGAAAAAGCTGTCCGATTCCTGGCGTTCATCCTGGTGGCAGCGCTCATCAGCGCCTGCACCCGGGCCGACAGCGACAACCAACCCGCTTTTATTCAGATCGGCGAATTCACGGTCAATCATCGGGCCCCGGGCCGCACGGAGGTGCGTGACGGCGCCGGTCGCACCCTGGTATTGATTCCCCGCAATGCACCGGCGCCCGGAGATGTCGCCCCTTGCAGGATCGTACGGGTGCCGGTCGCACGGGTGGCGGCCTATGGCTATTTCGACGTGGCCACCCTGCGGGCCCTGGACGTGCTGGAGAGCGTCCTGGTGGGCGTCACCCACCCTGCCGAAGGATGGTTCATAAAAGAGGTCAAACAGGGCCTGGCCTCCGGAAAAATCGCTTTTTTGGGCGATGCGGGCAGTATCGATTTCGAACGGCTTAAACAGCAGCGGCCGGAGTTGGTGTTGACCTGGGATCATGCCGCGATTCCCATGCTTGATGAACTCGGAATCCCTTGCGCCATCACCTCAACACCCACGGCCATGTGCCTGAACGCCCGCATGCGCTTCGTCCAGTTTCTGGCCCCTTTTTTCCAGCGCCAAAAAGAGGCCGACGCCTTTTTCGACCGGGTGAACAATACCCTGCTCGATATTCGCGAACGCACGGCCCATGCCGGCCCCCCGCCCAAGGTGATGTGGGGTGATATTTACGAAAAGCGTGTGATGGTGGAACCGGGCAACGCCTGGGTGGGCGAACTGGTGGGCCTTGCCCAGAGCGACTATCTGTTCGACGATGTCTACGGCACCTCCTGCATTGAAATCGCCGTGGAGCGTTTCCTGTACAGCGGGGCGGATGCGGACATCCTTTTCACTTACCGCACCAGGCAGAGCGGCGCCACCTCCAAAATGGCACTGGCGCGCATGAACCCTGTACTGGAAGACATCCGGCCGTTAAAGTCAGGCAAGGTCTTTGCACCTTTACCCCATTACATCCAGTCCGGGGACCGGCTGGATGAAATTCTGACCGAAATCGCCGCAATTCTCCATCCCGAGGTCTACCCGGATTTTGAATACCGCTATTTTGTGGAGTTGCCCGACACCGATCCGCCACCCGGGGGAGACCGCTCATGACCACGGCCGGACATATCATTACCGCCCGCGTGAATCCCGCACCCTGGCGCAGGCCGGTGGTTGTCTTCGCCCTTTTAGGGGTTCTGACCGCCGCTTTGATGGTAGCGAACATCGGCATCGGGTCGATCACTTTTTCGCCGGAACAAATCCAACAGGCGCTCACCCATTCCCAAAACGACCCCATATTGTCCGCCATACTCTGGAAAATCCGCATTCCCCGCGCCATCGCCGCTGTTTTGGGCGGCGCTTACCTGGCCGTATCGGGACTGCTGCTCCAGGTGTACTTCCGCAATCCCATTGTCGGCCCTTTTATCCTGGGAATCTCCTCGGGCGCTACGGTGATGGTTTCCTTTGTCATGCTCACCACACTGACGGTGGGCATGACCGTGCTCTCGCCCTTTATGACCACCCTGGCGGCCTTTGCCGGCGCTTATGGGGTCATGCTGATCGTGGTCTCCGTGGCCTCACGGGTCAAAAGCGGGGTTACGCTGCTGATCGTGGGGCTGATGATGGGCTACCTGTGCCATGCGGTCACCAGTATTCTCACGGCCCTGGCGGAAAAAGAGAAGATCAAGGGGTTCGTCCTCTGGCAATTGGGCAGCTTTTCCGGCTTCCGGTGGAGTGAAATCGGTGTACTGCTCTTCTGCGGCGGTCTTGTTCTGGTGCTGATCTATTTTTTGAGCAAACCGTTGAACGCATTTTTACTTGGCGAAGATTACGCCGCCTCCATGGGGGTCGACATCCGCCGCTTTCGAATCCTGATTCTGCTGTGCGCCTGCGCCCTGGCCGGCATGATCACCTCGGTGGCCGGACCCGTGGCCTTTGTGGGACTGGCCGTTCCCCACATGGCGCGCCTGGGTTTCGGCACGTCGGATAACCGCATTCTGATTCCGGGCGCCTGCCTGATGGGGGCGCTGGTAACCAGCCTGTGCGACCTGATCGCGCGCATGCTGCTCTCTCCGGTGGAGTTGCCCCTGTCGGCCATCACCGCTTTTTTCGGCGCGCCCATCGTCATCGGCCTGTTGATAAAACGCAGAGTGAAAATATGAGGTCTCCTCATGAATAGCGAAAAAACAAACCATGTCCTGACCTGCGAGGGTCTGTGCGTGGGCTACAACGGCAAAACCGTTTTGGCCGATCTCAATCTGACCTTTGAAACCGGCCAGTTCATCTCTCTGCTGGGGCCCAACGGCGCCGGCAAAACCACCCTGCTGCGCACCCTGTCGCGCCATCTTGAACCCCTCGGCGGCCGCATCAAGGTCCTGGGACGGCCGCTGGCCGAACTGACCGCCATGGAACTGGCCCGGTTCATGGCGGTGGTGCTGACGGACAAAGTGTCGCCGCCTCTTTTTTCGGTCTTTGAATTTGTGGCCCTGGGCCGCTACCCGCACACCGATTTCCTGGGACGGCTCAAACCGGCGGACCACGCAGTGGTGCAAAACGCCCTGACCGCCGTGCATGCCCATGATTTGGCGCAACGGCCCTTTGCCGACTTGAGCGACGGCGAACGCCAAAAGGTCCTGGTGGCCCGGGCCCTGGCCCAGCAACCGCGCCTCTTGTTGCTGGACGAACCGACCATTCACCTGGATTTGAAACACCGCGTGGAAGTATTGGCCATCCTGCGCGATCTGTGCCGCACCCAGGGTATTACCGTGGTGGCCTCCTTGCACGATGTGGATGTGGCCGCCAAGGTGTCCGACCGGGTGGCCCTGGTCAAACATGGCGGCTTGTCGGCCTGGGGCGCTCCTGAAACGATCCTGAGCGGCCGCGCCGTGGCGGATCTTTACGATTTCAACGATGCTGAATTCAGCACGCACCTGGGGGGCATCGAACTGCGGGGCGACGGACGCCGGGGCCGCGCTTTCGTGGCGGCCGGCATGGGCAGCGGCGCCCTGATCTACCGGATACTGGCCAAGCAGGGGTTTGCCATCGCCACCGGCGTGCTGCACACCAATGATCTGGATTATTACGTGGCCCGCTCCCTGGGCGCCCAATGCACGACCCAGACGCCCATGGAGACAATCAGCGTTGCAAACACGGCCGCGGCCGCCGAGTTGCTGGAGAGTTGCCAGGTGGTCATTGATTGCGGTTTTAGCGTGGGGACCATGAACCAGGGCAACATGGAGCTGCTGCGGGCCGCCCTGCAAAAAGGCAAGCCGGTCCTGAGCCTGCGCGGCAATGGCATCGACGCCCTGTTGCAGAGCACCTCGCAAATGTCGTTGGTTCGCTGCGGCGATGTGGGCCAATTGCTCCAAGCCCTGGATTGCCGTTTTCCCGGTAACGGTTCTTCTCGGAGCCTTGCCGGACTTCCCGTGGAGGCATGATGAAACCCTATACCCTCTGCTACTTTTCCGCCACGGCAATGGAGATGCCCTCCCTTAGCGAGGGGGTGCGCCGATTTTCAGCCGACGGCAATGACATCACGGTCCACGCCCGCACCCAGACCCAACTTTTCGACCGCGCCCGGCAGAAAGCATTCGTGGACCGGGCCCTGGCGGCGGACGCATTGATCGTTAACCTGCACGGCGGCAAGGCATCCTTTCCGGCTTTCGATGCCCTGATTCAGGCGTTGGCCCAAGCGCCGGCCGGCCGCAGGCCCTATCTGCATATCCGACCCACCGGCGGCGATGAGGACTCGGTGGAAGCGTCCCGGGAGCACTCCCCGGATTTCGGCGCGCCGGCCTGGGATGAAATCCGGCGCTACCTGAGCCATGGCGGCCATATCAACTTTCATCAACTGCTGATTTACCTTCACAACCGGCTGTTCAATTCCCATGTGGATTGCCTGCCTGCGCAGGAACTTCCCCACGAAGGCATTTATCATCCGGACATGCCCGGCATCCCCTCCCTGGAAGGGTACCTGGCCAACAAGATAGATCCGTCCAAACTCACGGTGGGCCTTTGGTTTTATCAGTCCTATTGGCTGAACAACAACCTGGCGTTTATCGACGCCATCATCCGGTCCATCGAAGCCCATGGCGCCAATGTCATCCCGGTATTTCACCTGCGTTACAAGGATGCCGACCGGGGCAACCTCGGGGCCGACCATATTGTCGAACATTTTTTTATGGACGGCGACACCCCGCGCATCCAGGTGCTGATCAACCCGCTGATGTTCTCCCTGACCCTGGCGGCCCCGGAGTACCAAACACTGCTGCCGCGCCTCAACGTGCCCTGTATTCAGGCCATGTTATCCCTCAATCCCCATGCCCAGTGGAAAGAGAGTTTGCAGGGCATGCACACCATGGATGTCTCCTATTCGGCGGCCCAGCCGGAGTTTGACGGCGCCCTGATAACGGTGCCCGTGGCCACCCGGGAACAAGAAACCATCGATCCTGTGACCGGGGCCTTGCTGGCCAAGTATATGCCCATTGCGGAACGGGTGGACAAAATGGTGCGTTTGTCCCTCAACTGGGGCCGTCTGAGCCGAACGCCCAATGATCAGCGCCGGGTGGCCGTGGTGTTTCACCACTACCCCCCGCGCAACGACCGCATCGGCTGCGCCGCCGGTCTGGACAGCTTTGCCAGCGTCAAGCTTCTGCTGGACCGCATGCAGGCTTGCGGCTACGACATCGCGCGCACCTTTGCCGACGGCGACGAACTGGCCCACGAGATGCTTTCGCGCATGACCTGCGACCGGCGCTGGCTGACGCCCGACCAGATGGCCGCCCGGGCCGAAGCCCATGCCGGACCGGAACATTTCGAGTCCTGGCATGCTGAATTGCCTGAAACCATCCGGAAAAAAATGACCGCGGACTGGGGCGAAATTCCCGGCGATCTTTTTGTTCACGACAACCGAATGAGCTTTGCCGGCATCCTCGACGGCAATCTCTTTCTGACCATCCAGCCGCCCCGGGGCTACCTGGAAAACATCGACAAAATCTATCACGACATGTACCTGTCGCCGCCCCACCACTACCTGGCCCAGTACCGGTGGATCCGGGATGTATTCAAGGCCCACGTTGTGATGCACGTGGGCAAGCACGGCTCTCTGGAGTGGCTGCCGGGCAAGGCCCTGGGGCTGTCTGAAACATGTTACCCGGACCTGGCCATCATGGAGCTGCCCAATGTCTACCCGTACATCATCAACGACCCCGGCGAGGGAACCCAGGCCAAGCGGCGTTCCTACGCCTGCATCATCGACCACCTGACCCCGGCCTTTACCAATGCCGACTTGTACGACGACCTGGGCAAAGTGCAGGGGCTGGTCAACGATTATACCGTGGCCGCGGCCGAGGACCCCGGTAAAGTGGAAATCCTGCGCCCCATGATTTGGGAGGCGGTTGCAAACGCCGATCTGGACAAGGATCTGCAGATCGCCCGGGAGCAGGCCCTGGAAAATTTCAACGGTTTTCTGGAACGGCTTCACGCCTATATGGAAGAGCTCTCCGACACCATGATCAACGACGGCCTGCATGTGCTGGGCGCACCGCCGGAGGGGTCGCGCCTGGAGGAGTTTGTCGTTCAACTGACCCGCCTGGCCAACGGCGGCACCCCGTCCCTGCGGGAATCGCTGGTTCGTTCCATGGGGTTTGATTATGACGATGTGCTGGACAATCGCGGCAAACGGCTGAACCGTTTCGGCGGCTTCAGCGGCGGGGATATCATCCGTCAGGCCCATGAAAAGGCTCTGGCCCTGGTTCACGGGCTGTCGATAACAGGCTTCCGGCCCGACCGCGTGCCGGCGGTCATCGCCGACCTGCTGGACAACCCTTCGCCGGAAGTCGAAAAGGTGTTGACCTATATCGCCGACACCCTGGTGGCCAATATCCGTTGCTGCAGTGAAGAGACCGACTTCAGCCTCCAGGGCTTTGCCGGCGGATTCGTGCCCCCCGGTCCTTCGGGCGCGCCCAGCCGGGGCCAGGCCGATATCCTGCCCACAGGCAG
>JBFFHG010000008.1:0-13815 GCA_041557055.1 Desulfosarcinaceae bacterium | reverse complement strand
CCTGATTGGTATTGGAAAAGCGGAATGATCCGGTATCCGTCAGAATACCGGTATAGATGGCCGTGGCCATGGGGCAACTGAACGCTACCGCCAACGCCTTGATAATATGGTAGATGATTTCGGAGGTGGCGCAGGCGTTGGGATCGATATGATGCAGGTGCCCGAAGTTCGTATTGGTCACATGATGATCGATGTTGATGATCATGGATGAATTGCGGATCTGAGGGGCCAGGACTCCGACGCGATCAAGAGAGCCGCAGTCCAAAACCACCACTGTGTCGAATTTTTCAAGTGCATCGACCCGGTGGCTGATGGATCTGGCGGACGGTAAAAACCGGTAAACCGCCGGAATGGGCGATTCATTGTACATCCGAACGTCTTTGTTTATGGCTTTGAGCGCCAAGCCAGTGGCCAGCAAGGCGCCGATGGCGTCACCGTCCGGGTTGGTGTGGGACATCACCAAAACGGACCGGCTTTGCTTGAGCTGGTCAGTGATTTGTTTTATCATCCGCTTTCACCATTTTTATCAGTTGTTCGATACGTGCGCCGCGGTCGATAGAATCATCGTAAAAAAATTGGAGATCGGGCATGTATCGCAACCCAAGCCGCTGGGCCAACTCGCGTTTGATAAATCCCCGGGCCCGCTGAAATCCCTCAAGGGCCGCCTCAGGCGCGCCTTCGATGCCCTCCGCCACGGCAAAATAAATTTTTGCGTTGCGCAGATCGGAGCTGACCCTGACGGTTGTGATCGTGACCTGGGCCAAGCGGGGATCGCTGATCTCTTTGCGCAAGAGTTGGGCCATCTCTTGTTTTATCAAACCGCCCACGCGGTCGCTACGGGAATAAGGTTTCATATTCTTTGCTTGTTGATTCGTCAAATAGTCAAATCCCTGATTCGCTGGTCAGGAAGACTATCATTGATAATAAGGTCAAATATCAATCATCGCAAAACATTATAATTGTTTCTATCGAATCCCCAATCCGATTTTACAATTTGACGATGATCCAATTACATATGAATAATCTCTATTTCGGTGTCCGCCATTTCGGCCAATCCCAAATCATCCGCAAAATTAATTATTTTGTCGATTTTTGCATTAATCAGGGTGTGATCCGATCCGGCCAGGGCGAATCCGATTTCAGCCCTCTGGTAAACATCGTTCGCCCCCACCTCGGCCACCGAAGCATTAAAGTTGTTTCGGATTTGGTTGATGATGGTTTTGACGATTGAACGCTTACCTTTTAATGAATGGCAATCGTGCAGGCGGAATATAATGATTCCGACGCCGATCACCATATGGGGTGCTGCTAAAGATCGCCTGGGCATCAATCAACTTCCGGTCGAATCTCTTCCAGATAGTAGCATTCCAGCACATCGCCCATTTTTATGTCATTATAGTTCTCCAGGTTAATACCGCATTCGTAACCACCTTGAACCTCTTTGACGTCTTCTTTAAAGCGTCGCAGGGAATGGTTTTTGCCTTCGTAAATCACAATTCCGTCACGCAGCAGGCGTGTCAATTGACCGCGTTCGAATTTGCCGTCGGTGATATAACAACCGGCAATGGTGCCCACTTTGGGAACATGAAACGTCTGGCGAACCTCGGCACGGCCCATTATCCGTTCTTCAAAGGTGGATTTCATCATACCCACAATGGCATCTTTAATCTCCTGGATCACATTGTAGATGATGTTGTGGTATCGAATATCCACATGCTCCTCGGTTGCCATCTCCTGGACCTTGGCATTGGCGCGAACGTTAAAGCCGATGATAATGGCATTGGAAACCGCCGCCAGAGAGATATCGGACTCGGTGATGGTGCCGGTGGCTGCGTGCACAATATTGATGCTGACCTCAACGTTGGACAGTTTGAGCAATGAGTCGCGAATGGCTTCCATGGAGCCGTCCACGTCGGTTTTAATGATCAGGTTCAGGTCCTGAACCTCGCCCTCCTTCATTTTTTCGAACAATTTTTCCAGGCTCAGGCGGCTGGTTTTGGCCAGATCTTTGGATCGCTGTTTCTGAAAGCGGTGTTGACTGACCTGCTTGGCATTTTTTTCATCCTTGACCGCGATCATTTCGTCACCTGCCATGGGAACGCCCGAGAGGCCGATAATCTCCACCGGCATGGAGGGGAATGCACTTTCAACTTTGCGGCCGAGGTCGTCGAGCAATGCGCGCACCTTGCCATAGTGAACCCCGCAAACCACCGGGGCGCCGGTTTTGAGCGTTCCTTCCTTGACCAGCACGGTTGCCACGGGCCCCCGTCCTGAATCGAGCTTGGCTTCCACCACATGGCCCACGGCCAGTTTATCTGCGTTGGCTTTGAGTTCCAGCATTTCCGATTGGAGCAGAATCATCTCCAGCAGTCCATTCAAGCCGGTATTGGCCTTGGCTGAAACCTGAACAAAGATGTTTTCCCCCCCCCAATCTTCGGGAACGATACCCAGTTCGGCCAGTTGGCGGGTGACGCGCTCGGGGTTGGCATCAGGTTTATCCATTTTGTTGATGGCCACAATGATGGGTACCCCGGCGGCCTTGCTGTGATTGACCGCTTCCACGGTTTGAGGCATAACACCATCATCGGCGGCCACCACCAGGATGACGATATCGGTGACCTGAGCCCCGCGGGAACGCATTGCCGAGAAAGCTTCATGGCCCGGCGTATCCAGAAAGGCGATTTTCCCTTTTTCGGTGGCGACCATATAAGCGCCGATATGCTGGGTGATGCCGCCGGCCTCACCCGATGTGACGCTGGACTTGCGGATCACATCCAGCAAAGAGGTTTTTCCATGGTCGACATGTCCCATGATGGTGACCACCGGGGGGCGCGGGGCCAGCTTGCCCGGATCATCTTCCTGCGTGATCTTGAGAATTTCTTCTTCTTCAAAGGCGGCTTTTTCGATTTCGTACTCAAACTCCGCGGCCACAAGACAGGCTGTTTCGTAGTCGATGGTTTGATTGACCGTGGCCATGACCCCCATTCCCATGAGTTTGGCAATCATGTCGGCAGCCTTGATGCCCATACGTTTGGCCAGATCGGATAGAACGATGGTCTCGTCTATTTTGATGCGGCGCTTGATGGCCTTGGCGGTTGTGATTTGAGTCTTCTGGCCGACGGGAAGGGCTTTGGTCTTTCCACCCTTGCGCCCTTTGCGCTGCCGCTGGCGGTTTGAATAGAGATCGGCACCTTCGATCACCTCTTTTTTGCGGAAAGAGGTTTTCTTTTTCAAAACGCGTTTGTCGGTGGTGGTGTCGTTCTCTTCGGCACCGCGTTTTTTGCCCTTCTTTTTGCTCCGATCATCCTTTGCGGGCGCCGGTTGTGCAGCCGCTTCAGTTGGTTGTGCGGCGACGACCGCCTGTTTCCGTTCGGTTTTCTTTGCAGGCTTTTGGGCCGGTGGCGGCACCGGCTTCTCGGGCAGTTTGATAATTTTGGCCGCCGCCTCTTTTTTCTTTTTCTTGGATTTGGCAGGGAGTTCGGTGACGGGCTCCGGTTGGGCGACTGTCTGTTTTTCAGATTCGGCGGCGGTTTCAAGCACTGCTTCAGGTTCCTTCTCTTCCTTGACAAGGGCTTCGGCACTCTCCGGAATAGAAGATGCCGGTTCCGCTTCGGAAGGCGTCTCCTCAACCGCCGGTTCCGGTTCAGGCGGTGGTTCATCTGCCAAAGGTTCAGGGGTGGATTCCACCTCGGCCGTGATTTCGATGCTTTGCTCTTCAGGCTCATGATCCACGACCGGCTCGACCGCAATTTCCGTTTCGGCTTCTATCGGCGCAACTTCAGCTTCGGACTCCGTTTCAGCCTTAGCCTCCAGCGCTTCCCCATCCAACTCCTCTTGAGGGGGTTCGGCCACTTTGCGGCGTCGACGAATGACCGTAGGTTGCACGCGTTTTTCTACCAGTGCCGGTTCGGTGCCACCCTGAATGAAATGGCGGATGCGTGCTTCGATATCATCGTCCAGGGTGCTCATGTGGGAATTGAGGCCAAGATCGAGCGAGCTGATTTTATCCAGCAGCGACTTGTTGGTCATGTTGAGCTCGCGCGCCAGCTCATACACTCTTTTCTTGGGTTGTGTCATCCATCCCCCTTAATTGGAATATTGTTACCTGTAATATGTTGGTATTATTCAGCTTGCAGTCGAGTCGTCCTGATCCGGCACCTGTGGCGCCGGCTCTTCATCCGGCTTGGGTTCCGGCAAATTTTCAACGGCTTCAGCCGATGCCTCTGTTTCGGATTCGATTTCCTGGCTCTTTTCTTCCGCCGCTGCCTGGTCAGTAATCCATTGGCGGGCGTTTTCGACGATTTGCTTGGCCTTCTCTTCACCGATACCGCGAATTTGAATCAGGTCATCAATATCTGCGCCGGCCAATTCCTGAGCGGAATACAGACCTTTTTCAAACAGGGCATCGGCCATGGCCGCTCCTACGCCGGAGATTTTGACCAGGGACTCGTACCCGCTCTTCATGGTTTCATTGTATTGGGTTTCGCTGTTGACATCCAGATGCCATCCGCTCAGTTTGGATGCCAGCCTGACGTTCTGGCCCCGTTTGCCGATGGCAACGGAGAGAAACTCATCAGGTACGATGACCTCCATGGAGCGGTTCTCCTCATCAATGATCACCCTGGCGATTTCAGCCGGGGCCAGGGCGTTGCATACAAATTTGGCCGCGTCCACATGCCAGGGAATAATATCGATTTTTTCACCTCTGAGCTCCTGGACAACGTTTTGAACCCGGCTGCCTTTCATGCCCACGCAGGCGCCCACCGGGTCGATGTCCGAATCCTGTGAGGAAACGGCGATTTTGGCGCGAATGCCCGGCTCTCGGGAAGCGCCTTTGATATCCACAATACCTTCAGCGATTTCAGGTACTTCGGTTTTAAACAACGCCACCAGGAAGTCGGGGTGGGTGCGGGTCAGCACAATTTGTGGGCCGCGGGTTTCGTACAGCACGTCGAGAATCAGGGCCCTGATGCGATCGCCCCGGCGATAGCTTTCCCTGGGCACCTGTTCACGAACCGGCACAACGCCTTCGGTGGCTCCCAGGTTGACGACGATATCGCCCCGGTCGAAACGCTGCACGATGCCGTTGATAATTTCACCTTTGCGGTCGATGAAGTTGGCGTAAACGGCATCACGCTCGGCGTCTTTCAGCTTTTGGATGATCACCTGCTTGGCGGATTGGGCCGCAATACGCCCGAAGGAGGTCGCATCCATTTTTGTGCCCAGGCTATCGCCCACTTCACACTCCGGATCAAGGCGGCGCCCCTCTTCCAAAGTTATTTGCAGGTCCGGGTCGTCTATTTCTTGCACCACCTCTTTAAACTGGAACACCTCGATTTCGCCGCTCTCTTCGCTGAAGTGGGCCTCAATGTCGACCTTAACGCCGAATTTCTTGCGGGCCGCCGAACGCAATGCCTCTTCTAAGGCATCGATTAAAATTTTTCGATCGATCCCCTTGTCGCGGCTTACCTGCTCTACGACGCGTTTGATGTCTGCGATAAACATTCGGTTTCTCCATTAAAATTAATAATATGGGCTTTGACAATGTCGGCCAGCGCGATGATGATGGACCTTTTGTCCAAAGTTAATTGCACATTGAGTTCACTGACGCCGTTCAGTGTACCGGTAAAGTTCTTTTGTCCGTTCAGAGGATGCGCCAATCGGATTTTGGCCCGGCAGCCTTTAAACCGCTCAAAATCACTAAATTTTCCCAATGGCCGTTGCGTCCCCGGGGAGGATACCTCCAGACGGTAGGGCGCCTGGGTCTCCAGCCCCACATCCAGGATATCTCCCAGTTCCCGACTGATATTGGCGCAATCGTCCAAAGTGACGCCGCCTGTCTTATCCAGGTAAAGGCGCAAAATCAGTCCGCCATGCTCCCGCTGGTATTCCACATGAATCAGCTCCATGCCCTCGGCCAGGCACAGGGGGCCGGCCAGCCGCCATACCTGTTCTATGACAGGATTAGTTGTTATTCCAATAACTTGCAAGTTTTCCATATCCACGCCGCTACGCATATTGTTGCGGTTTTACTCCCAGCGAAAAAACAAAAACGGGCACAAAGCCCGTTCCCTTGGATAAAGTAGATCTTTACGTTCTGAATAAAAATATCCAGTTATTTGGAACGCATCATCTGAATCATAACCCTTAAATCAATAACCGCGTAAAAGCTCTACTTTACCAAGTTCGGCTCAGATGAAATACCGGACTCTTTAGTGGAGCGGGCAACGAGATTCGAACTCGCGACACCAAGCTTGGGAAGCTTGTACTCTACCAGCTGAGCTATGCCCGCTCACCAAAGGAACCTTATAGGACAATGGTTTGCCCATGTCAACTGGTTTCATCTGAATTGCCGGGGGAATGTTAATACGGTTTGGAAAGTGAACCGACCGGATTTGAAATTTCTGATCTTTCGCCAATTGTTGTTGCGTATGGGATTTAAACAAGTAACGCTCTGATTTTGCGGAGTTCTTCACGCAATGCCGTGACGAGGTCCCCCCTGTCCGGTTGGTGGTCAGCCTTTGATTTGGATTTCAGGTGCTGGCGGGCGCCCTTGATTGTAAATTTTTGATCGTACAATAAATTTTTGATCGTTAAAATCAGTTCCACATCGCTGCGGCGGTAAACCCGTTGGCCCGTATCGGTGCGTCGCGGCTTGATGCGGGGGAATTCGTTTTCCCAAAAACGCAAAACAGATGCCGGTACACCGGCAATCCGGCTCACTTCACCGATTCGGAAAAAGAGTTTATCCGGTATGTGGGGCGGATTTGAAGGCGGCGCGGTCATAGGCGCTCCTTGTTTCGTCGAATGGTCAAATCGTTAAATCGGTAACTCTTTCTTTATTTGAGCAATGGTATCATATGGCGCCTATGATTACCAAGTGCCCATCCATCAACGGCCGATTTGCACGCTATCTGTGTTGCGCTCAAAATTTTATCCTCGCAATATCATTCATATGCCTGCGGTAAAATTTTTCGCAGGCCTTGATCTCGACCCGATTTGCCTGTTTCTGGATGGACGCTACCAAACGGCAAAGGGACGGGCGGCATATATCACACACAATTCGGGACCGGGCAGGGCTTGTCGAATTGGCGTCATCACTACTCCCGGCCAACCATTCGACGAATCACTAAGCCGGTAAATCCGCTTTGAATTTATCCACGAGGCAACCGGAAATATTTTTGTGGAGCCGGTTGACAGCCTCATCCGCCAGGGTCTCGTCGGCCGATCGGTAGATAATGCGAAGCGATACGCTTTTGCGACCATGCGGCACAGGCGTCCCCTGAAAAATATCGAAGATGTGGACCTCTTCCACCAGAGGTTGATCCATCGCGTTGACATGTGCGACCAACGATTGGGTTTCCACATCGTGATCAACAATCAAAGTGGTGTCCCGCGCAGTGGCGGGATATTTGGGGAGCACCCGGGCGTACACATTATCCGGGATCCGCTCCGTCAGGCGGCACAGGTCGATCTCGAACACAAAGGCCGGCTGTTTAATGTTGTATTCGCTGAGAACCCTGGAATTCATTTCACCAATGGTGCCCACTTTCTGACCCTCGAAACTGATGGCGGCGGATACGCCATGCCTGGTGTATGCGCATCTTGAGGCCGGCAGGCGGGCAAAGCGGGCTTCCGGCAAGTGCAACCCCCTGAACAGGCTTTCCAGAATGCCTTTCAGGTCAAAAAAATCACAAGCCTCCGATTTGGCGAACCATCCGGGGGTTGAGCGGTCTCCGGTCCACAATGCGGCCAGCATGTCGGTCTCTTCCGGCAGGTTGCCATTTCCCGTGCTGATGAAAGTCTTTCCGACTTCAAACACTTTCAGGGTTCTGGCTTGGCGGGCTGAGTTGCGCTGCATGGTTTCAAGCAGACCGGGGATCAGACTGGTGCGCAGAACGGCCTGATCTTCACTGAGAGGATTCAGGATCTTCACGGTGCGGCGCCGGATGTCCTCCTGCCCGAGTGCGATGCGGTCGCAGGAGGCTTTGTGAATGAAGCTGTAGTTGATGGCTTCATTGAAACCCATGCCGGCCAGTTTTTCCCGAATCCGTTGCCGTTGAACCCACAGCTTGCTGGCGGTCCGGCTTACGGCCGGAATGGTCGTGAAGGTTGTGGGAATGTTGTCATAGCCCCACAGGCGGGCCACTTCCTCCATTAAATCTTCCGGCCGGCTGACGTCCACACGAAAGCTTGGCACCTCCACCCGCAGTTCGTCATTACCAATTGCGCTGACCTTGAATTCGATGGCGCTTAACAAGTCGGCCATCTTCTTGGAATCCAGAGCGGTTCCCAAGGTGCGGTTGGCCGCCGGAACATTGAGATGGATGGGGGGTGTTTCAGGCGATTCGTTGCGCACGTCCACGGTGCCGCCCACCAATTTGCCCTTGCCCAGCTTAACCATCAGCTCAGCGGCGCGGTTTACGGCATAGGGCGTGCCCCGGGGGTCCACGCCGCGTTCGAAACGATGGGCCGCGTCGGTGTTGAGGCCCAATCTCTTGGCTGTTTTGCGGATGCTGACAGGATTGAAACAGGCGCTTTCCAGCAGGACCTGGGTGGTGCGCACTTCGATTTCCGAATTCAATCCCCCCATGACGCCCGCGATGCCCACGGGCTTTTGGCCGTCGCAGATCATCAGCATCTCCGCGTTCAACACCCTCTCTTTGCCGTCCAGGGTGGCGAATTTTTCGCCTGCCGCGGCCGTGCGGACCACGATGCGCTGTTCCGCCAGTTTTTCGAAATCAAAGGCATGCAGGGGCTGGCCGCTCTCCAGCATGACGAAATTGGTAATATCCACAAGGTTGTTTATGGGGCGCAGGCCCACAGAGCGCAGACGGTCCTGAAGCCAGAAAGGCGACGGTCCGACCTTGAGGCCGGTTATCAAGCGTGCGGTATAGCGGGGACAATGGCCCGGCGCCTCAACCACCACCGATGTGAAGTCGTTTATCTCGCCCTGCGCTTCAGGCAGTTCAATCGCGGGACGCTTGATGAAAACGCCCTGGAGCCCGGCCACTTCGCGGGCGATGCCGATGATGCTCAAACAATCTGCCCGGTTGGGTGTCAAACCGATGTCCAGCACCGGATCGGACAGGTTCAGGGCCCGGTTGAGCGGTGTGCCGGGCAAGAGGGCCTTGTCCAGAATCATAAGGCCGGCACCATCCAGGCCCAACCCCAGTTCCACTTCGCTGCACAGCATCCCCTCTGAGTGCCGGCCGCGGATGGTGCTTTCCGCCAGAATGGTGCCGTCGATCAATTCTGTGCCGGGTAACGCCAGGGGCGTCAACATGTTTGCAGCCACATTGGGGGCGCCGCAGACCACGTCATAGCTGCGATCTGCGGTTTGAACCCGGCACAACTTGAGTTTGTCGGCCTGGGGGTGAGGTTCGACAGCGGTCACGCGGCCTACCAGCACGGATTTGAGATAATCGTAGCGATCGTAGACGGCATCCACTTCCAGACCGGCCATTGTCAACCGGTGGGTCAGGCTGTCGACATCCATTGAAAGATCCACATAGGTTCTGAGCCAGCTTAAACTTACTTTCATGGGACTTGACCTTTATTCGTGCGGCGGATCATCAGCATCCGCCGATGCTGTCTGGATTAAAATTGATTCAAAAACCGGATATCGTTTTCAAAGTATTTACGAATGTCGTCGATGCGATATTTGAGCATGGCGATCCGTTCGACGCCCATCCCGAAAGCGAAGCCGGTATATCGCGAGGTATCGTAACCC
The DNA here is from genome assembly GCA_041557055.1 of Desulfosarcinaceae bacterium. Lineage (GTDB taxonomy): Bacteria > Desulfobacterota > Desulfobacteria > Desulfobacterales > Desulfosarcinaceae > JARRKU01. The sequence continues at coordinate 4,082 of JBFFHG010000008.1, read as the reverse complement.
ACATTCTCGAATACGGCCGGGTGTACCATGCCGGAGCCTAAAACTTCCAACCAGCCCGTATTGGAGCATACCCGGCACCCCTTGCCTCGGCAGATCACACACAGGATGTCCACTTCGGCGCTGGGTTCGGTAAAAGGGAAGAAGCTCGGGCGAAAGCGCAATCGTGTCTGGGGATCGAACATCTGATGCACGAAACCGGTCAGAGTGCCCTTGAGATCCCCGAAAGAGACATTTTCGTCCACCAGCAACCCCTCCACCTGGTGGAACATGGGGGTGTGGGTCAAATCCGAGTCGCAGCGGTAGACCTTACCCGGCGCGATGATGCGCACCGGCGGTTTTTGTTTTTCCATCACCCGGGGTTGGGTCGGTGATGTATGGGTGCGCAGCACGATGTCGTCGGAGACGAAAAAAGTGTCTTGCATATCCCGGGCCGGATGATTTTTGGGAAAGTTGAGGGCTTCGAAATTGTAGTAGTCGCTTTCAACCTCCGGTCCCTCCGCCACCTGGAATCCCATGCGGGTGAAAATATCACAGATCTGCTGGGTAATCCGGGTAATGGGGTGCAGCGATCCCGGTGTGGGCGCGCGTCCGGGCAGCGAAACGTCAATTCCCTGCGATTTGGCTTCGGCCTCGTTTTGCAAACGGACGATCGCCTCATTGCAGGCCGCATCGATTTTTAGTTTGACCTGGTTGGCCTCTTTCCCGGCGGTTGGGCGTTCATCCGCCGGAAGACCGGAAATATTTCGCAGGAACTGTGTGACCACGCCTTTGCGTCCGAGATATCTGGTGTTCAGCGCCCGGACCTCTTCGGCCGCTGCGGCCATTTCAATTTCCTGAATGGCTTTCTTGTAGATTTGGGTAATGGTTGAATCCACTGTCAGTCTCTATCTGATGGTTAGCAGGTATGAACGCGGCGGCCGCTGAAAGCAGCCGCCTAGAGGGATGGTTTGTAACGAACGCTCCAAGGCGTTTTTTACTGCTGTGAGGCCAATGCGGCGATTTGTGCAAAACCGGCGGGATCGGAAACGGCAAGTTCGGCAAGAACCTTGCGGTCCAGTGTCACATCGGCCTTTTTGAGACCGTGCATGAACCGGCTGTACGAAATATCGTTCATGCGGGCAGCAGCATTGATCCGGGCGATCCATAAACGGCGGAAATCCCGTTTGCGCTGCCGGCGATCCCGGTAGGCATACATCAATGCCTTATCCACCGCATCAGCGGCTGTGCGATACAGTTTGCTCCTTCCGGCACGAAATCCTTTGGCCAGCTTCAACACCTTGTTGCGGCGCCGGCGAGCTTTAAATCCTCTTTTTATACGCATTGATCTCTCCTTTTTTCAAAAGCCGTTCTGTTCGGCGCCGTTTTAATTTGCACAGGGGGGGGCGCCGAAAAAGTCCGAGCGTTCGGCTATCCGTTGGGTAACAGCCGGCGAACCTCTTTCATGTCGCTGGCTTTGATGAGTTGCATCTGTCTCAGGCCTCGTTTCCGCTTTGTGCTTTTTTTGGTTAAAATGTGGTTGCGATGAGACTTGGCAAACGCATACTTGCCGCTTCCGGTTTTGCTAAAACGCTTGGCGGCTGACCGGTTGGTTTTGATTTTTGGCATTCTTCCGTTCTCCTGATTTCGTTTTTCCGTGCGAACTGCGGTGCATGATTCGTTTTTTTCCTGTCCGTCCGGATCTGCCTCCGCACTAAAAACAGATGCCACAGGCGTTTTGTTGCCTTATTGCCGCCCGCGCCAATGGTTACGCTTGCAAGTATTCATTTAACGCAAGGGGCGGCCCCTTACTTGGGGGCCAGAATCATTATCATGGTCCGGCCTTCAAATTTGGGCTCCTGCTCAATGGTTGCAAGACCTTCAACTTCGGCGGCGATTTGCGCCAGAAGCTGTCTTCCCCGATCAGCCAGAGCGATTTCACGGCCCCTGAACATCACCGTGACCTTGACCTTGTCTTTGCGCTCTATGAATTTTCTGATGTGGCCCAGCTTGGTCAGCAAGTCATGGTCTCCTGTTTTGGGCCGCACCTTTATCTCTTTGAGCTGAAAGGTGGTCTGCTTTTTTTTGGCTTCGTGCTGCTTCTTGGTTTGCTCATATTTATAGCGGCCGTAATCCATGATTTTGCAAACCGGTGGTTTGGCATGGGGCGATACCTCCACCAGATCAAGGCCAAATTCGTGAGCCGACGCCAGCGCTTCATGGACCGGCATGACGCCGACCTGATTGCCGTCCGGATCGATTACCCGAACCTCTCTAGCCCTAATGTGATTGTTAATCCTGGTTTTCTGCTCTTGGGGATTCCTTGCTAAATAATTTTGAGCTATGCGAACACCTCCTGCGTCACACGGTTTATATTTTATTTGTTGTTGGTCACATTGTCCTCAAAGCGGACACTTGCAGCATTCTGGTTTTTAAAACTTGTTTCCTTATATAACAGCCTTAATAATTGCAAGCAAAAAATATTATTCGTAATCAAATATAATGAAGGCCTATGTGAAAAATGTAAAGTTAATTCTTGGATCGCCCCTATGGCTGGGCCAAAGTATATCGGGCCAGCAAACTGTCCCGCCAGTAGTCGATGCCGGGCCGTGAAAAAAAGAGCTTAAACAGATTCAGGCTCTCCTGCCGGCACACCCCCGGGATGATCTCGACCCCGTTGTTTTTATAAAGCGCCGGCAGAGAGGACCGATCACACGAGGTGCCGCCGCCCATGGCATCTTCATATGCATGAACAATAGTGCCAATGCCGCTGATCAGCAGGGCGCCGAAACACATCAGACAGGGTTCCAGGGTGGCATAAAGGGTGATTTTTTTATAATCGAAGGGTTCTGTGCGCAGCTCCAACTCCCGCAAGGCGATGATTTCGGCATGATCCAGTTCGCCGGGAATCCGCCTGCGGGTGCCCACACGGGCACCTCGGGCAATAATGCGTCCCTCATAAACCATGATACAGCCCACGGGAAATTCATCCTGCGCCAGGGCGGTCCGGGCCAGTTCCAAGGCTTTATGCATGTAGTGGGCGTGATCACACATCCCGGGGGCCGCCTTTTTCATCAATTCCTCGCTCAATCTGATCTTTTGTCTTCGAATATCAGGTTTTTACCGGGTCCAAGGGGCACACGCTATCATCGCATGGGCAACGGTCATCCACCTCAAAGGCCATGAGGATTCTGGCCTCCATCTCTTTGCGTTTGGCATTGATAATTCCCCATGGGCTTTTACCGCAGATGGCCGTTAGTTGATCCCGGTCGGGTATCTTGTCCAGGCCGGCGGCGATCAATTTCCCGGAGGCGCCGTCCAGAACATCGGCCTGCTCGCCGTTGGTGATCACCACTATTGGAATCTGGTAATTTTTGATCAATCGCCCCATGGCCAGGGTCGGGCGATGGCGGGTCACCAGGGACCCCGGCCCATAATGGATGACCATGGCCGCGCGTTGTTTTAGCGTCACGATATAGGTGATCCAAAGTTGGGCGCATTTTTCTCCCAGCTTGATTTCCAGTTTTTGGCGAGGCGTGATGTCGGACTTGTGATACCCTTTTTGGGTTACCAAAAGCCGGGCGATTTTTTGGCGATGGCGTTCATCCAGGGTGTCGTCCAGGGTGTTGCCGCTAATATAATCGGTCAGTTGACCTAAAATCAAGTGATGTCCGCCCATCTCTTATTTCTTGTCCATTGGCAAAAACGGCCCATGCAAGGACCTGTCCGGCAATAAATGGGGCACACCGGCATTTAAATGCAGCGGTTGTTTCCGGGCAGGTCTTTACAGCGCCATGTTTGCACAATTTTGATAATCAACGAACTTTTTAGCGAAATCCTTTTTGTATGTTCATGACAATTCTTAGCATACATAGTGCCCAAACGGGAATCCCTATTTTTTGACCGACCCATGGCCGGAAATGAACGTTGTTCACCGGATGAAGGGGGGGGCTGCCGTTGATAATCCAATCCGTATTTGAAAAGAAGAGTTCAGTTTGCTGACGGGCGTAAAAGGTATGAACATTACTTCAGGGGCCCTTGAGGTTTTCGCGAACCTTAAGATCAATCCGGAGAAGAAAAACCATGCCGACCAAGGGAACCGCCGT
>JBFFHG010000007.1:0-14916 GCA_041557055.1 Desulfosarcinaceae bacterium | reverse complement strand
TCCTCATACCGGGCCTCAATGCTCTGTTTACCCGCTGGCCCGGTAAAGATCAGGGCTCGGCCGTGCTGTTGCATTTCAGCTGTTTTCCTTTGCCGTCTGCCGCAGTTATTCGGAATTTCCTAATAACTGAATCCGGGTCCAATAAAGCTGCCCTTCTTTATGCAGCAGCAATGAATTGTTCCCAGCGCCTTTCTAAAAATTCCGGTGCCGGCCGCTGCCTTTTTGATTTAGGAATGACAATTCGCGTGTTGTGCAACCCCTGAAGGCCGTGTTTTAGCATGGGGCCGTCTGTCTCATCGCGAATGTCCGCCCTGATATTGACAATATAGTCAGGGCGGATGCCTAAAATGGATTGGTCAAAGGCCGCGTGGTGCAGTTTGCACAGGGCCAAACCGTTTGTTACCATCGGCAGGCCGTCTTTTTCGTAGTCCGGAATGATGTGGGCGGCATCGAGCAATTCTCGGTGTTTCAGCCGGCAAAGGGCGCATTGACTTCGGTAGGCGTCCAACACCCGCTCTCTGAAGCCGCGCTGATGGAGCCGGACCTTCACCGATGCTGTGATATAACCGCGTCTGGCATCAGTGCCGCTATCGTGAACCGAGTCGGCATATTGTCCTTTAATAGCGTCACTTCTGACAAATGCCATGTCGTCGGCAGCGACTTTGAAGGATAACGCAGCAGGATCATCCCCCACGATAAACACTGGCCAAACGGCAAGGTATTTTCCAAGAACCACACCGTGGAAGTAGATAAGTGGTGTTCTTGACACCATTGCCCTACGCATGCCTACATTCTCGTGATGCTGCGGGTCAGTGCCCCGGTATTTATACCTAAGCAAATTGTCCTCGCCGAAACTGTCATTATAGGGGCTTTTAGGAGATGTGGTTATGCTGAGAGGTAGTTCAAGAAGGATTTTGGGTTTGAATATCCCTTGTGGCCCTATTACTCGCACCCTATTTCCTCGAAAATCAAAACCCTGCCTGAGGAAATCAAGTGGGAAAACGTCCCCATGGGTCATCTCTCGGTCGGACAGCCATTTAAAAGCTGCTAAACGAACTTCGGCATCCAGTTGTCGATTTGAACCCTCCCCCAAGGGTCACCTCTTTCGGTTTGATCATATTGCATACCAAATCTGCAAGTCACTGCCTTGGAAAAGAGATAGACCTTTCCGAGTCACAAAACCTGCTTGGGATTAAACATCGCTTTCAGAGCATCTTAATCCCAGATCTCGATACTTTTCAATTAACAGCCCCAATGCCTTTGCAGTGTGGCGCCCCACATCTTGGTCAAAGCGTACGTTCGCGACGGGTAGTCTCAACAAAGATATTCAAGCTGGCTGACCTCATGCTTGAAATAGCCCAATTCTGATTTTTCATCCAATCTATCGTTGCAGAACCATTCAAGAAACTGTTCAATGATTAAGAGCCCCGTGTTACTGAGGCAATAATTCGTGACATAAACAACACTGTGATTTCTGCCTACAGGCTGAATTTGATCAAGGCGCATGATGGAGTCGGTTTTCCATCCGACTTCCGGTAAGATGTCCCACCAGAACTGTTTGTATTCGCACCTCCGCACTCTTTCCACGAAGGCGGGGGTGAATCCAGCCCTTTGTCCACCTTCATCTGCGCCATAAAACGGTGCCACCAGAATGCATGGATCAGTCTGACGCCTTGGCTTGTTCCTTCTTAATTTATCAGGAATTTCCGGGCCGCCAGCATGTATGATCATCGCAGGCCTTTTCTTTGCCCGATACACACATTTTATTTCACCGGAATATTGTGGCAGGGGCGCCACGGGGAAATGGTCGTATTTTACCGCCGCTTTTACATCAAGCGGGTGGAATCTAACAATAGCTTCTCTGTGCTCGGTGGATCTTGCGCGGACAGCTTCAATGGCATACGGATCATTATCCACGTGGGGAAGGAATGCCCAGACCAAGCGGCCAATTTGGAATTCTCGCTTCCCATCGTTTATCCACCAAGGATCCGGCTCAACTCCACATTGAATCGAATCTTCAGGATAATTCGGGATCGAATCTTGATTTTGATTTCCAGATGTCATCAGAAAAGATCACCTTATAAGTGCCCTCGTCAGGAGGTGAACCGGCCATCCGGTCCAAATCCTCAAGCCCTTGTAAAAACACCTCATCATATCGAGGTGGGGCAAAAGCAGGCGCAGAAGGAGGAGAGACCCTTTCTTGCTTCCTCTTGTCCAGTATTGCTCGCAATCCTGATTTGATATTCCTGAGCGCCGCTTTCCGTTTTTTCATCTGGCGCGTAGTTAAGACACAAGAGTCATCTATGTCTGCGGTTGGAGCTTTAATCGCCGATAACTCCTTTGTAAAATCCAAAGTTTCGCCCGGAGCGGCGCTGATCATTGGGAGCGTTTTGTAAACATAATGCAGCAGGCCATTGGTATCAGTGCCAAACTGGTGAACAAATTTGGTTATGGCTCCGGCAATTCCGATCGGCAGCTTTAGCTGCAACTCATCATGCAATCGAGAGTCCCTGATACACCAACGGTTGTAATCATCTTCAAATCGTTGTGAGTGTATAACCTTTTTTTCAGCGTTGATGGCGGCCAATGCTGGCTCAATCCTCTCAAAGCACGAATATTCCCATGGACCATAGTTGTGGAATATCCAGGGGATTCCGGTAAATGTCTGACCGTCATTTGTGCGCGCAAACGCAAGGTCAGCAAGGTACACATATTTGACTAGATGGATAGGCCCAAGCCATCTGTCAATGTATTCATCCTCTTGACCAGCGGTGAGCAATGCAAATTGGATTAGTTGGTCTATTCTGTCTGTATTGATCATGGGGTTATCCGAAAATCACATATCAAGTTTCATTAAGGATAATATCGACATTATTGTAAGGCTTCTCAAGTATTTATATTCACCAGCCTGGGCAATAAAAATTAAGATGAATTTCCAGCAAAGGAAGCCGTTTACCAAAAAGATGGTCAAAACTCAAGTCGCGCCCACGGGCTGCTATGACTTTTGAGGGGCTGTTTAGGAAAACATTTCTTGTCATCCTCTACCCCGGTGTCGCCGGATTCGGTGTCGAATTCTCGGTGTCCCCGCATTCTAAGTACGTTGTCCCCGGATTCCCCCCCGGATTCCTCCGACCTGGGGATCGCGCAGGTCATGAATACCCGTGATGTACGCCTGGGTGTCGTTGAAGAATCGTGCTATTTCTTCATTCGTCAATTGTTCTTAGCCCGTCCCTGGTTTGAGCAGCTCGCCGAGAGCTTTACGGCAAGGGCGGGAGGCCCAATTCTTCGAGAAACGCGTTGTGTTTATCCTTGGCCGCCTTGATCTCCTTCTCCGCCTTGACCAGTTCGGCGTGGGTTGCTTTCAGGTCAATCTCCAGTTCCGGCTTGGCCGTGCTGACATAGCGCGAGATGTTCAGGTTGTAATCGTTCCCTTCGATCTCTTCCATCTCTACCCGCCGGGAATACCGCTCCTCTTCCTTGCGGTGCTGGTAGGTTTCGACGATCTTGTTGATGTGCTCTGGGTTCAGATAGTTCTGTCTCTTGCCTTTTTCGAAGTGCTCGGCTGCGTTGATGATCAGGACGTCATCGGGTTTCTTGCATTTCTTGAGTACAAGAATGCACACGGGAATACCCGTTGAGTAGAACAGGTTTGCCGGCAGTCCGATCACCGTGTCGATGTGACCGTCGTCGAGCAGCTTCCTGCGGACCGCCGCCTCCTTGCCGCCACGGAACAGCACGCCGTGGGGCAGGATGATCGCCATTACGCCCTCATCTTTGAGGTAATGGAAGCCGTGCAGCAGAAAGGCGAAGTCGGCCGCGCTCTTCGGCGCCAGTCCGTGGTTCTTGAACCGCATGTCTTCGCCGAGGGCCTCGTTCGGGTCCCAGCGGTAGCTGAACGGCGGATTGGCGACTACCGCGTCGAATGTCGGTTTCTTCGCCGGGTTTTGCTCACGGAGCATGTCCCAGTCGTTTGTCAGCGTATCGCCATGGTAAATCTCGAACTCCGAATCCTTCACTCCGTGCAGCAACATGTTCATGCGGCAAAGGTTGTAGGTCGTGATGTTCTTCTCCTGCCCGTAGATCATGCCGACGCTGCCCCCGGCATTGACCACACGGTGGCGGACGTTCAGCAACAGCGACCCCGACCCGCAGGCAAAGTCCAACACGCTTGCCAGCTTTTTCCGGGGGCCTGTCTCGGGGTTCTGGCCGTCGAGGGTGACGATGGCGGACAGTATGTCGCTGATGCGCTGGGGCGTATAGAACTCCCCTGCCTTCTTGCCCGACCCGGCTGCGAACTGGCCGATCAGGTATTCGTAGGCATCGCCCATAGTGTCGGAATCGGTCGAGAACTCGGCCAGCCCCTCGGCGATCTTGGTGATGATCGTGCAGAGTTTATCGTTGCGGGCCTGGTAGGTCTTGCCAAGCTTTTCCGAGCCGAGGCTGATTTCCGAGAACAGCCCGGAGAAGGTGCTTTCGAAGGATTCGTTCTCAATGTATCTGAACCCCTCCTGCAGCGTGTTCAGCAGTTCCCCGTGCTGTGTCCGGGCCATGTGGGCGATGTTCGCCCACAGATGCCTTGGCTTGATGACGTAGTGGGCCTTACGGCGCATCTGCTTTTCGAATGCGGCGATATCTGAAGGGTTTTCGTCGTACCACACCGACAGCGGCGTCCGACCGCCGTTGCCAACCGCATCAGGGTCGGGATAGTCCCGCCCCAGTTCCTTTTTCGCCGCCTGCTCATAATTGTCCGAGAGATACCGCAGGAACAGAAACGCGAGCATGTAATCACGGAAGTCGTCCGCGTTCATCGCGCCGCGCAGTTGGTCAGCGATGTTCCAGAGGATTTTGCCGAGTTGTTTCTGATCGTTTTCAGTCATGTCGCCTCTTCTTCCGTGTCGGCCACGTTGAATAATTTCGGATTGAATGGGTAGCGCTCGATGAACTCGTGCAAGATGTTGCGAAAGTGTTCTTTGTTCTCCTCCATCATCTCGCGCGGCTCATATAACGAGTAGTTACCGTGGCTCAAAAGGTTGACGATTCGGCTGTGCATGACGCCGTCGATATCGTCTTCGTGTTGTCTGATGCAGTCAGAGAAGTTCGCGTGACCGTGAAAGCTGGCCGTCTTTTCCATGATCGAGCGAAGCATGTTGAAGTGGTGCGTGTAGAGTTTCCCGCTGCGCTCCGCCTCGTAAAGATCGGTTAACGCGGCCACGTGATGGAAGAACGGCGTGTCTCCGGTGTTGCGGAGCACGTAACCGCTGGTCGCTCGTTCCCGGCACAGGAAATACTTATTGGCCCGTTTCAACTCATTGAACAGCACATTGAAAAACAATGTGTGGTGCGTCGAGATAACGGTCTTCAGCGTACTGTCCACTTTCTTGAGCATCCTCGCCAGATGCGTCGCTACGGCGATGGCGTTGTGCTCGTCCAGTGAAGAAATCGGGTCATCGATGTAGACGTATTTCACCCAGTCATACGCCTCTGCCCCATCGAGAGCGAGTTGCACAATGGCCATAAAGAAACACCAGATGAAGATGTTCTCTTCGCCGCGTGACACCTTGATGCCGTCCTCGGTCCTGTGACCCTCACCGTCGGAAACCTCACGCGAGAATACCACTACCCACTTGTCGGTATCGATCCTAAAATCGAAGTCGGCGTAGCGATTCAGCAATGGGCGGATGCGGTTGTCCATCTCCAATTCTTCGAGGCCGGCGAAGAACTTGGAATCGGCGTTGATCTTCAGGGTACGCTCACTGTCTCTCTCCAGGTCGTTGTCCCACGTGAAGAGGTCTTCGGTGAAGGCGTTGAAGTAGAGCGTGTCGTGCTTGTCCGCATCTTCAGCGTCCTTGCCGAGGTTCTTGAACTCGGTGGACAGGCGCGTCTTGCCCACACCGTTGTAGGCATAGAGCAGGATGAACTTCTTGTTCACTAGTTCTTCGCGCATGTGTTGGGCCAGCGCAGGCAGGTCGTTGAAGGATATAGGTTCAGGCATGGCCTACGGTTCCTCCGGCGCGGGGAAGAGCTGCTGCATCAGGCCGCGCTTGTGGGTCTTCAGTGCGTCGATCTTCGCCGTCTGCGCTTCGATCTGGGTGTCGAGGGCGGTGAGGCTGTCGGCAATACGGTGTTGCTCATCTTCCCTTGGACACAGAACCTTGAACCCAGAGAACAGCGACTTGTTGATAATGGGCACCGCTTGGTTTCCTGCAATCTCTGCGATTCTTTCGGAACACTCGCTAAGGAGGTAGTAAAGGAAGTCTGCCGAAGTCTCCGGACCTGCAATAATCGAATTAATCTGCTGGTTGGTCGCGCAGTCCTTGCGATTCTGCGCGACCTTTCCGATCGTAGACCCTATGCACACGAATAGGACGCTTTTTGCCTTGATGGGTCGAGTTTGCTGAAAACCCAATTCGGTGAGGGTAGTCTTTGTTTCCCTGACAAATCGTAATTCCGAGATGTCAGCCGGGGATACGAATTGGCGATCTCCTCCATAGTATTCTGAGCGCGCTGTGCTTGGAGTGCTTCCCGTAATGACTTCTCCGAGTTCACTTATTGCTTTCTCCTCCCACTCCTTCTTATCCCGGAACTCGGGGAAACGGAGGCGAGGTTGGGATTGGCCAGGTTGGGGGAAGAGTTGCCGCATCAAGCCTTTTTTGTGTGCCTTGAGCGCCTCCAGCGTCCGGCCCTCGGCGGCGATCTGGGTGTCGAGAGCGGTGAGGCAGTCGGCAATTCGTTCTTGCTCTAAGGGTTCGGTGGGGACAAAGAAACGATATTTCAGCAAGTTACTACTATTGATCGAGTTGATAGTCGCCCCAAGATCGGCTGCCACTTGCTTCTGAAAAACTGACGTCTGGAGCAGTTGAAAAACAAAGGATGCAGCGTGCGCACGGAGAACGGTCATGAACGCGCCGTGAGTGCATTTAGGTATGCCGTCCGGTATCATCGCGTTCTTTCCGATAAGTGGCTTTGAGCCGTTACGGACACAGATCAAAATGTCGTTAGGTTTTACAAGGTTCACACCTTTGACCGTTGGCGTCACATAGACACAATCATCGAGTGCAATTTGGCCGTTTTGGATGTTTGATGAGCGTAATACTAGGAGGCCATTGTCACGCACGTCTTGTGGGCTGTAAGTGAGGCCCGAAATGAGCTTGCCGAGTTGGCTAAGTTTGGCCTCCTTCCACCCCGGCTTATCCCGGAAATCCGGAAACCGCAGTTTCGGCGTCAATGTACGTTTGCTCATCTTCTTCATCGTTTCATCCTCATTGCTCGTATGCGTTCAGTCCGGATATGGTTCGGCCAGCGGCGCGTTTCTTCAGGAGCGGGACGAGGTCGTCCATTAGCGTCAGTTCCTTTTCGCGGCGTTCTCGCCAGCTCAGGCCGAGCGGTTCCATCAGGTCGGTGAGCTGCTCGCCGTCGAAGATCATACGGTCAAGGATGGCGTCCACAAAGGTTTGCAGCGCCTCGTTCGTCAAGCCATGATTGTTCGCGACGGTGGCGAGTTCGGCGTGGTGGCGCTCGTTCTTGAAGCGCTGGTAGCCGTTGCGGACCTCCTCCTCGGTAAGGGGCTGGCCGGTCTCGAGCGTCCGGACGTATTCGGTGATCTCATCAAGTTCGTCCATGAACTTAGCGTCGGACCGGATGAGGTTAATGAGCTGATCGCGGCTCATTTCCTGCTGGCTCGGTGTCTGCCCGCTGAAGCGGGCGATGAGGTTCATGATGTAGTCGTAGTCGATGTCGGCCGAGGCGAAGAGGACAAACTCGAAATCGAGCTGGTTAATCGCATCCTGCGTGGCAGTGTCGCCGCCCCCGGCAGTGTCGCGGCCGGCCTTGTCCTGTTTGGCTTTGAGGCGTTTGGCGGTTTCGAGGTAGACGCCGCGGAAAGCGCGGACGTCGTCCCTGGGGAGCGTCTGCTCGATCTCCTGGCGCTGCTCGTCGGTGAGGTCGGTGTACTGGTCGAGCTGGGTCGTGAGGCGCTGGACCTCTTTGAACTGCTTGACGAAGGCGGCGCGGGCGTCGTCGCCTTTAAGGTTGGGGACGGCTTCGGGGCGAGGGGCGAGACCCTGGGACTGGAGGAAGTCGTCCAGTTTCTGCCTGGCGGCCTTGAGTTGTTCGATCACGACGGGGGCCTTGTCGACGAGCCAGATTTCCTTGGCCTGTTCGGCTCTTGCGCCAGAGAACATGGTGATGGCTTCATCGACTTTGTCCTGCTGGCCGCGAAAGTCGAGGATGTGGCCGTAGGGCTTGGCGGCGTTGAGGACGCGGTTGGTGCGCGAGAAGGCTTGGATGAGGCCATGGTGCTTGAGGTTTTTATCGACGTAGAGGGTGTTGAGGTATTTGGCGTCGAAACCGGTCAGAAGCATGTCGACGACGATGGCGATGTCGATCTTCTCCGCGCCTTTTTTGGGGAGGTCGCGGTTGGGATATTGCTGATCCTTGATGCGTTTCTGGACGTCCTGGTAGTAGGCGTCGAACTCGCCGATGGAGTGATTAGTGCCGTAGCGGGCGTTATAGTCGCCGATGATGGCCTTGAGCGCTTCCTTTTTCTTGTCCGGCTCCTGCTGGTTGTCTTCGAGTTCCTGGGGCAGATCTTCCTGAAGCTGTTTGACGTCGGGATTGCCCTCGGCGGGCGGTGAGAAGACGGCGGCGACCTTGAGCGGGACGAATTCGGGATCGCCGGCCTGGCGCTCGGCCTGAACCTGAGTGAAAAGCTCGTGGTACTCGATGGCGTCGTTGATCGAGGCCGTGGCAAAGAGCGCGTTGAAGCGGCGCTCGCCGGTGGCGGCGTCGTGCTTGTCGAGGATGGCGTCGATGACGGCGCGCTTAGCGAGTGTTTCGCCGGGCCTGGGCGGGTTCTTGCCGTCGGGCTTGAAGTAATCCACGTGGAAACGAAGGACGTTTTTGTCTTCGATGGCGTGGGTGATGGTGTAGGCGTGGAGTTCGCTGTGGAAAAGGTCCTGGGTGGTGCGGAGGGTTTGGACGTTGTCTTCAATCTGCCGGGCGGTGGCGTTTTCGGTGAAGATGGGCGTGCCAGTAAAGCCGAAGAGTTGGGCCTTAGGGAAGAAGTTCTTGATGGTCTGATGGGTCTGGCCGAACTGGGAGCGGTGGCACTCGTCGAAGATGAAGACCATGCGCTTGTCGCTGAGGGGGGCGAGGCGCTCTTTGAAGGTGGTCCGGCCGTTCTTCTTGTCTGGCTTGTTGTATTTGCTGGTTTCGTCGAGGGCCAGGCCGAGCTTTTGTATGGTGGTGACAATGACCTTGTCGGCGTAGTCCTCCGAGACAAGGCGGCGGACGAGCGCGGCGGTGTTGGTGTTTTCCTCGACGCAGCCTTCTTGGAAACGGTTGAACTCTTCGCGGGTCTGGCGGTCGAGGTCTTTGCGGTCCACGACGAAGAGGCACTTGTGGATGTCGGGGTTGAGTTTGAGGAGTGTGGAGGCCTTGAAGGAGGTGAGTGTCTTGCCCGAGCCGGTGGTGTGCCAGATGTAGCCGTTGCCGCGGTTTTCGCGGATGCACTGGTCGATGGCCTTGACGGCGTATACCTGGTAGGGGCGCATCATGAGCATCTTCTGCTCGGAGGCGACGAGGACCATGTAGCGGCTGATGGTCGTGCCGAGGGTGCACTTGGGCAGGAAGGACTCAGCGAAGTCGTCGAGGAGAGTGATCTTAACGTTGTCTTCGGCCGCGTGCTGATAGATAGGCAGGAAATTTTCATCGGCGTCGAAGGCGAAGTGGCGGTCGTTGTTGTTGGCGAAGTAGTAGGTCTCGGTCTGGTTGGAGACGATGAAGAGCTGGACGAAGCAGAGCAGGGTCTTGGTATAGCCGTTGCCGGGGTCTTTTTTGTAGTCGACTATTTGCTGCATGGCCCGTCTGGGGCTGATGCCGAGTGTCTTGAGTTCGATCTGGACGGCGGGGATGCCGTTGATCAGGAGCATCACGTCGTAGCGCTGGAAACTGTAGTCGGTGTTGATGCGGAGCTGGTTGACGACCTCGAAGGTGTTCTTGCACCAGTCCTTGATGTTGACGAGGGTGTAGTTGAGCGGCGTGCCGTCGTCGCGGGTGAAGCTGTTGATCTCGCGGAGCAGGGTCGCAGCGGTGAAGACGTCGGGGGTGATGATCTCGTCGAGGAGACGCTTGAATTCGCCGTCGGTGAGTTGGACGCGGTTAAGGCCTTGGAAGAGCTGGCGAAAGTTGCCTTCGAGGGCGGCGCGGTCGCGAATGTCGGGGCGGTGGGTGTATTTGAGATCGGTCAGTTTGCCGATCAGTGCTTGTTCGAGTTCTTGTTCGGTCATTGTTTTCTCTCTCTGAAACCGGGTCAAGTATCGGCTTCATTCATTCCAGGCAAGGCTTTTCGTTCTCTCCCTTTGGGCGAAATGGATATTTCCTACGCCGGGTTCGGCTTCCTGCCCCGCGCGAGAGCATCGCCGAACTTGCTTTGTGCCTTGTTATCCAGAAGAATAGCCATCTTTTTTCAGTCATCCTCGTTTTTTGTGGCTTCATTAGCCATCACTGTTCTCCTTTATCCTTGTTCTCTTCGGCTCCACCCGATTTCACCCATTCGTCGATTTCTTCTTTTCGAAATTTCCAGAGACGGCTTATCTTGTGACCTGGCAGGTTTCTTTCACTTATCCACCTGTAAACGGTATCTCGCTTGATGCCGAGATAGACCGCGATCTCATCCACGGAAAGCCATCGATCTTCCATCATTGTCTCCACTCACTCCGAGCGTTATTGCCAATCTTCAAGACGGCCTCGTGTTGTCAGTTGATAGAACGGTTTGCATGGTTCGACACACACCGTTTCACCCAGCCAAACCCACATAATCACTGATAAAATATATCAGGGTGTGGCCGACTGTCAATCCGTTTTTCCGAGTGTGATCCCTGTTTATCCGACTTGGACCGATTGAATTAGGTCTCCCAGCTGAAACGTCTGGTGGGGGGGTGGACCGGCTCACGGTGGATTCCGTTTCTATATACAGCCCAAACGGACAAACAGCTTCGTCAGCCCGAACCGAGGCAAAAATACGTCTGTAGAGGCTCGGACCTCCCGGGTGGAATCCCTCCAGGCGGTCGATTGCGGGTAGGCGTGTCTTTGGGGGGTCGTCGAAGATGAGAAGCTCCCTATACACGCAGCCTCAGTCGCCCACTGTGGCGCTTTTCTGAACAGACTTTCAGTGTTATGCCAAATATGCAGAGAGGCATACCTAAATAGCTAAGGCTGTCAAGGTGTACGTAATGCATTGGGAGAGGAAATCCTCCATCAGATGCTGTTGGACATAAAGGACAATCAGATATCCACCGAACCGCCCATTATCAGGTTGGTATGCAGCTCTAAGTTGTGAGTCTCGTCTGCCCTGATTTGCTTGTAAAGAGCTACGAAAGCTTCTGCCTCCTCAATTGGCAAACCGGCTTCGCGCTCCAAACGCTCAAGGCGAAGGTTAAGGTTCTCAATCAACCCCAACACATGGTCCCGTATCAGCCCTTCCCTTTTTTCCTGAGGCGACGGAATAAATTCCGTCAGGCCGCCTTTGCGTCGAACGATCATGGCCGGCCTCCTTTAGCTCAAAGTCGCGCCCAACGAGTGGATCCGCGGGTAAACCAACGGCGTGCCATTCATTTCAGCCTTGTAACGCACCTTATTGCCGGCAGGGTCGGCAAAAATGCGCACCAAGGTATACTCGGTCCAGTTCTCGTCGATGGGCCGGGTCTCCTGGATGGTCATCGCTTCCCAGGTGGCGCCACCGTCGTTGCTAGCGAACCACTGCAAGGTGGTGCCACTGGGGATATCCATCTGCACATAGGCCTTGGTGGATTCCACGCCCTGGGTGAGTTCGTTTTCCCGGGTCAAGTAAACACCGCTGGTCTTGTTGAGATACCCCACCAGGTTGACATCCTTGAAGTTGAGCGCCGGGGTATCGTTACTCAAGCCGGTCGAAAACCGCACCCGCACCAGGACGTCGGCGGCCAGGTTGGGTAGGCGCTCTTCTTCAGCCGGGACGATGGCGTCCCATATGGTCCCTCCGTCGGTGGAATATTCCCAGACAATACCCGTGCCTTCGGGAATGGCTGAGTACTCGTCGATGTTCAGGTCAGAAAACTGCACCCCGCTGACTGGCTCAAACTGCAGCGTGCCCTGGTCCTGGAAATCGAATCCGTACAGACGCATGGTCAGATCGGAACCGTTGAGCGGGGTCCAGGTCTCGGCGTTGGAGCTTTCCAGCAGCACGCCCTCGGCATAGGTCTGGCGGGTGATGATGCCGCGGCGGCCGGTCTTGCCCAGGGTGGCTGTGCGCACCTTATAATTGGTGCTGTTGGTCAACAGCACCACAGCATAGCTGGTGTCGGCCTCGGCGTAAAATGGATTGTCGAAGACCACCTTGGTCTCGGCGCCCAGGTTGATCTCGGAAGGGGCGATCACCTTTTCGGCCAGAACGGTGTCATTGGGAAGACCGGTGGTCACCCCGCGGATCTGGACCGTCACCGGGATGCTCGGATCGCGCTGGGTGAACTGCAGGCCCACGGCCGAGATCACCCGGTTCTGGGTGAAGCTGAATGTCTGGGCCAGGGGGTCGCGGCGGACGAAGATGGTGCGCGTGAGCCAGACGGTCCGCACCACCGGCACGCGCACGATGCGGGTGATGGTGGTGGTCTGGATGATTCGCTGAATCCGGGTGATGACCAGCGGGTCGTTGATCTGCAGGCTGGCCCGGGCCGTGTACTGGCCGTCTGCCATCTCCACGATGCGGTTACCGTTCCTGGCGGAGGTGGGCACGGTGAACGATGCGCTCACACGGCCGGCGTCGTCGCTGATCAGGTTGGAGGCCATGATCTGGCCGTCGCAGCGCAGGACGATTCCCGAACGGCTGGGGGTGAAGTTGATACCGGAGACGGCTATCCCGGTCTGGCCCCGGCGGCCGATGTTGGGGGTCACCTGGACCATGGCCGGGGGCTTATCGAACACGGCATAGGGGTTGATGTTGCGCTCTTCGGACCAGTCGTCCTGATCGAGCAGCACCTGCTCGGTGCCGGGCAACAGGGCCAGGCTGCCGAACAGGCGGACGTTGCTGGCCGCCTGGTCCACCTGCAAAGGTGTGGACACGGCCGTGCGGTCGGGTGCTGCGAACTTGCCGATCTCGTTAACCCGGGCGTCCCACTCGGCATGGTAGATGTCCGACTGGGCCGAGTTGGAAAAATCGTCCGAGTAGATCCCCTTTTTGGTCTGAGCGTCGCGGTTCTGCAGCTCGTTGTTCATCTGGTACTGGGCATCGTTGTATTTGAGATCCTCCACGTCCTGGATGATGTCGTGGATCTGGTCCATGGTGATGCGCGTCAAGCCGAAGTTGCGGATCTGCATGTCGGTGGAGTTGGGCGGACAATCGATGCTGCACATGCCAAGAGTCCCTTCGGGAACGATGGGCAGCTTGGGAAAATCCGCCGGCGCACCTTCCAGGCGCTTGATCTCGGTGGTGGTGGCATAGACGATGTCCTTGCGGCCAAGATAGTAGTCGTAGTCCAGGCTGCAGTTGGAGCCGTTGACCGGCTGATCACCCAAGGTGGTGCGGCCGAAGTTGATCACGTTCAGGTTGCCCAGCTCGAGCTGGACGGAGGACATGGTTAGGCCCGCGGTGTTGGCGGCCGGCGGGTTGGCGGCACCGGTTTCGTCCGCGCCGTCGTCGATGTAAAAGACCGCGTCGCTGCCCAATTCTTTTAAGCGCAGGTAGTCGGTGCGTGCGCCGTTGACCGCCGACCGGTAGACCCGGTAACCCGTGGCGCCGCTGACCGGCAGCCAGGAGAGCTTATTGATTTCACCCGCGGCCGTGGCCCGGGCCACCACGGCGCTAGCATTAAAGGCGGTTTCGCCCGAGGCGTTGTAGGCGGTGACAAGGTAGAAGTAATCGCCGGGTGCGGGATGATCCGCCTGACCGAACCAGCCGCTGTCCACGTAATCCTCGCCCTTGACCATCTGCTTGGTGTAGGTCCAGCGCACCGTGTAGGTGGTGCCGATGGCCGGCTCGTTGCCAGAACCGATCCAGTCCACGTAGTTGCCCGACTGCTGCCAGTCCACTCCCTCCTGGAAGATGGTCGCCCCTTGGCTGACTTCCAGGATGTCCACCACCGGGTTGGGAGTGAGCAAATCTTCACCGCCGCCCACAGAACCGCGGGTAACGTTGCGGGTAATCTCGACGATGGCCTCCACCTGGGTGGTCTCCTTGAGCGGCGTGGAGTTGACCGCATAGCGGCGCTTGTTGATGTCGAAGGTCTTTTGCTCGCCGCGAACCGACTTGACGGCAACCGACTTGGGCACCAGGGTCGCGGTGGGCAGATCGCGCTGGTGGCGGAACCCCTGGATGTAAGCCCGGCCGGCGTTGGTCACCACCTCTACGCTGTCATCGTCCGCCCCGCCGATGAAGCTGTCGAACCCCTTGACCAGGTAACTTCCGGCCTGGTCGAAGGTGCGCTCGGCCAGGTTCTGCAAAAGGGAGTTGAGTCCTTCGGCCGCGGCAAAGGAGAGTTGGTCCTCGGTAATGGAAGAGACCGTGATGCGGCTGCCGGGCAGCGTGCCCAGAAGATCGCGCAGGTAGATGTTGGATTTTTCCTGCACCGTGGGGGTCACATCGCCGGTTTCTCGGTCGAACTTGTAAATCGGGATCACCTTGCGCTCGGTGACGTTGTTGGGCAGGGTCTGACCTGTGGTATCGATGGTCTTCAAGGCCAGGACCCATTTTTCGCGCTCGGCGGTGGGCTCGCCCGTGGCCGGGTTGATCAGCCCGGCATCCTGGGTGTAGCCGTAGTTGTACTTCAGCAGCTCCACGTAAACGTAGTCGGCCCCGCTGGTGGTGGCCGGATCATAGGTCAGGGTCGCGCCGCTCACCTGTTCGAGATGGCCGTCGATGTAGACCACGCCCGGGGCCAGGGTCAG
>JBFFHG010000006.1:0-14961 GCA_041557055.1 Desulfosarcinaceae bacterium | reverse complement strand
TAGATAGAACAGATCGTCGATACGTATTAACGGAATCAACCATCAGACACATAAACAATTTGCGTCAGGTAATGCATGTTGCCTCCGCCAGGGGGGATTTTGAACTTGTTGCAAAAATAATGGAGATTGAGATTGTCGATCCGGTCATCAATGGCCCCATGGATCTGCTTCCAAAGGATGAAACAGTGTTTTTCCTGAATGCGGTAAAGTACGGCCAAATTTCGATAATCAAAAAATATAGAAATCATTTAAACTCAGAAACCATGGTGCCCAATCGCACCTTGCTATGCGAGGCCTCGAAAAACGGGCAAATTAAAATCCTGAAATACTTGTTGGAAGAAAAATTCGACGTAACCATTGGATGTGAAAACAGCGTAAAATCCGGGAAGCCACATCAGAATCCTGAATCCCAACAGGGATGGACGCCATTGATGTTTGCTGCGTGTCATGGACAGCGCAAGGCTTTGAAATTAATTTTGAATTGCGAACAAAAACAGGATATCAATGCGGTAACGTCCTCGGGATGGACCCCCTTGATGTGGGCGGCAAGGAATTCAGATTTTGATGCGGTCAAGATTCTCATGGAGAGAGGGGCGGATCAAAGCATAAAAAACAAAGACGGGCAGACTGTTCTTGATATTGCTATTAACAGTGAAGATCTGAAAAGTTCGGTTTTACTGGCAAAAGGCGACCCAGAATTTGTTCCCAATTTTAAAAAAGAGCTGAATGGTTTAATCAACGAAGTTGTTACTTTTGGCAAAATACCTATCATAATTCATAAACTAAAGGTTTTGAACCTGGTTGACGAAAAAACATCAAATCCTCTTCTGATTCAGCTATGCCGTGACGGCGTTTACAATGCCTCTTTAGATAAAATCATATTTTGTGCCATGAATTTACTGTACGAAAATAAATGCTCTGCGTTAGCGGACCTTTGCATGGAATTTTTAAATAATATGAATGGAGAGGAGATTTACCAAATCCATGCCGTCAGCTTTCTCGGGAAAATCAAGGATAAACGGGCTGTTCCACGACTGATTCAAACCATATCGTGGACAAGCCACAATCTTGTCAGGTGGCCGCTGATAAGTGCGGCTGCAACCGCGCTTGGGGAAGTTAAAGATCCCCAGGCATTGGATGCTTTAAAAAAGCTTACAAAAGACCAGGATCTCAAGAATCATGGCTATACAACTTTAATTGAAGATATTATCGCAAAGATCAAGCAGGCGAATTGAAAATCAACGATAATGGCCGCAATAGGATATGCCGGCCTGGCGCAATGCCCCCCCGCAGGTCTGCCGTTGTTTAAAGCTTTTGAGCACAACACAGATATGGGGCTGATTGGCTATTTATGGATGGGCACGATATAGAAACTTCGTGAATGTGATACAGGTGGTGTTCCCAGCCCTCCATGGAGCATTTGTTTAATGGGACTTCGTCACATTCTCATGGTCTTGTCGCTGCTGGCCTTTTTATCCACATCGGCCGGTGGTGTGCTTTACTACTCCGCGCTCCGCCAGGCGGCGTTCAAAGCGGCTGAACGCCAGGCGGTTTCAAGCACCGAGCTGATTCGCAAAAGTCTCAACGCACTCCTGTTCGAACATCGAAAACCAACGGCCACGTTGGCCAGCATGCCGGCGCTGCAAAACGCCCTGCTGAGCAACAATCCCGATGACACATACTCCGCCAATGTGGTTCTGGATCGCTTTAAAGCATCCCTTGACACTGATGTCTGCTATCTGATGGATCGCAATGGCGTCACCATCGCGTCAAGCAACCGCAATGATGCGGACAGCTTTGTGGGCAGCAATTTCGCTTTTCGGCCCTACTACCAGCAATCCATTCACGGTAGAGCCGGTATCTACCTGGCGGTGGGAACCAATTCCAACAAGCGGGGGGTTTATCACAGCTATCCGGTTTTCGATGATCCGGAAGCGTCGCCCATCGGTCTGGCCGTGATTAAATCGCCCATCGATAAAATCGAAAAAGCACTCGGACTTCCGGATGAAGATATTGTGCTGGTAACCGATTCGCGGGGATTGATATTCATCTCCAACCGTCCCCAATGGCTCTATCACAGCCTCTGGCCGTTGACCGACACCCTGACGGCGGAGATTGCCCGTGAACGCCAATTCGGCAGCGGGCCCTGGCGCTGGGTGGGGTTCCGAATCCTGGACGCCTCATATGTCATGGACGCGGCCGGTCATCGTTACCTCATGCATCAGGCCGGGGTCGAAAATTTTCCAGGCTGGCGGATTATCCATTTGCGCAACAGGGCCCTGATCTACAAAACCGTTTCCGCTCCCCTGATGCGAATTGCGGGCCCCATGGTTCTTTTGCTTTCGGTCATGATCCTCATCGCTGTTTTGGTGCTTTACCGCAAAGCCAGCCGGGAGATATTCCGCCGCCGCAGGGCTGAGCGGGCTTTGCGGCTGAGCGAATCCCGCTATCGGTCGCTTTACCACCACACGCCGGCCATGCTGCACTCCATCGACACGGAGGGGCGCTTGTTGAGCATCAGCGATTATTGGGTCGAAATCATGGGTTACAGCCGGCAAGAGGTGATCGGCAGACCCCTGATCGCGTTTTTGACCCCCGAATCCCGGCGTTATGCCGAAGAAAAGATATTTCCAATGTTTTTCCGCACGGGCCTCTGCAAAGAGATCCCTTATCAGTTTGTCAAAAAAAGCGGAGAAATCATCGACGTCCTGCTTTCGGCCATTGCGGATCGCAATCCCGACGGCACCATTCACCGCTCCCTGGCGGTCTCCATCGATGTGACCGAAAGAAAGCGGGCCGAAGAGGCGCTGCGCATTGCCAAAGAGGCCTTGAGCCGCTATTCCCGGGAGCTTGAAAAACAGGTGGCCAAACGCACCAGTGAGATATCCAGCATTTTAAAATACACGCCGGCGGTGGTGTACATGAAAGACGCCGCCGGGCGCTACCTGTTGGTGAACTCCCGATTTGAAGCGCTTTTTGGTGTTCAAAATGAAGTTGCCCGGGGCCGGACCGACGCAGAGCTCTTGCCGCCCGAGGTGGCCCGGCAGTTCCGTATCCATGATGACCGCGTGCTGGCCGAGGGTGAATCCCTGCAGGTGGAGGAACAAATTGCCCATGAAGACGGCCTGCATACTTACCTGTCCGTCAAATTTCCCATTTTTTCCGAGTCGGGCAGTATTCGCGGGGTGTGCGGTATCGCTTCGGATATCACAGCCGTTAAAAAAGCCAATGAGCAGCTCCGTCGTCTTTCGGGCAGCATCATGGCCAACCAGGAAAAGGAGCGCGCCGCCATTGCCCGGGAGCTGCATGATGAATTGGGCCAGGTGCTCACGGCCCTGCGCATGGATGCCGTCTGGTTGCAGGAGCATCTGAAAAAAGAGGGCATAAACGGTGCTCGAAGGGCTGCAACCATGTGCGCCCTGATCGACACCACCATTGAAGATGTGCGCGGCCTGGCCATCCGGCTGCGGCCGGGGGTGTTGGATGATCTCGGCCTGGTGGATGCCCTGGAGTGGTATGCGGGTGAATTTGAGCGTCGTTCCCAGATTCCGTGTATCTTTACATCAGACCCTATCCCCGCGATTGATGATACGCTGGCAACAGCGGCCTATCGCATCGCCCAGGAGGCGTTGACCAATGTGGCCCGCCATGCCAAAGCCGCGCGGGTCGAAGTCAGCCTTTGCCTGGAGGCCGGTTGGATGGTCCTGACCGTCTGCGACGATGGTTGCGGATTCCAGCCCCAGGGAATTTTGGAAACCGAAGAGCTGGGGTTGGCCGGCATGCACGAGCGGGCCGCCCTGATCGGGGGGACCCTGTCGGTCGAATCCGAACCGCAAAAGGGCACCCGGGTCTGCTTAAGGGTGAAGATAGATGGTGTCCATCCATAAAGAGAACGGGAGGCGATTTTGATCAGAGTTCTGTTGGCGGACGATCACAGCATTGTTCGGGCGGGTCTGCGCCGTCTGGTGGAAGAGAGCGAAGACCTGGAGGTGGTGGCGGAAGCGGCGGACGGTCATGAGGCCATTCACAAAATAAGGAACGTGCTTCCCGATGTGGCTGTCATCGATCTGTCCATGCCCCGGATCGACGGCCTGGAAGTGATCACCCGGATTCACCCCGAATACCCTGATCTGCCGATTATCGTGCTGACCATGCACGCTGAAAACCAGTATGTGGTGCGGGCCATCGAGGCCGGCGCCATGGGGTACATTACCAAACAATCCGCGCCGGAGCATCTGGTGCATGCCATTCGCAAGGTTTACGCCGGGTCTCGCTATCTGACCGATGATGCCACCGAGTCTTTGGCGTTGAGGGTCGCCAGGGGCAACCGCGACGGGACCCTGCTGGACACGCTTTCCACCCGGGAATTGCAGGTGTTGCGGCGCCTGGCCATGGGGCACACCAACCGCGAGATTGCTTCGGCCTACAATATCAGTATCAAAACCGTGGATACCTACCGCTATCGGCTGCTCAAAAAGCTCGATTTGCGCAACAATGCCGATATTTCACGCTTTGCCATTCAGAACGGGTTGATCGAACCATAGCGGTGGTTTTCACTTCCAATGGCCCATCGAAAAGAGCGCCAACCCCGTCATCTGTAAGAAAATCTACTACACCATAATCAGAAATCGTCTAATTGACCCAGGCGGTGCGCCCTGGTTAATAGTGAAGTATGGGGATGCATTGGCGCCTTTGGCGCGACTTCACGGCAGGGGGGCGGGAAGGTTCCGTATCCCGCGCTCCGCTTTGATTTTTTTCAGCCATATAAAGAGCTGACCGCTGCGTTTTCCCCATAGGGAACCAAGCAATTACACCCCATTCATTCAAGGAGGTATTGGTATGAGAAAAGGCCTGTTGTTCGGATTCACTCTCTTTATGGCATTGAGCATGCTTTTTGCGGGATGTGCTGAAAAGTCGGATCAGGAGCTGACCGCTCAAATAGAAACGCTTGAGGATCGTATTAAAGCGCTGGAACAGGAAAATGCCCAGTTAAAAGAGAAAAATAAAATGACGGAGGCCGCATCCGCCTACAGCATTAAAATCGGCGGCGGTCCCACGGGCGGTACCTTCAACACCTTTGCCAACGCCATGGCCGTATTTGTTCCCAAGGTCAATGCCAACATCCAGGCCACCGCTGTGGGTTCCGGCGGGTCGGTGGAGAATGTCAAGCGGGTTCACAACGGCGAATCCGATTTCGGCCTTTGCTATGCAGTGGACAGCGCGTTGGGCTATAACGGCAAACTGCCCCAGGACGATGTCAAATATTCCAATCTGCGGGCCATGGGGTATTTGTACGGCGCACCGGCTCAGTTGGTGGTGAATGCCGGCAGCGGTATAAAATCCGGCCTGGATCTGAAAGGCAAACGTGTCGCCGTCGGCAACGCCGGTTCGGGCGCGGCCGCCAGCGCGGAACGGTTTTTCCGTCATGTGGGCGTATGGGGCAGCTTCAAACCGCAGTTTATGGGGTACTCGGCGGCTGCCAGCGCCTTCCAGGACGGTAAGATCGATGCCTTCTGGGTCCTGGTGGGTTATCCCAACCGCTCGGTTATCGAGGCCAGCGTGCAGGTCAAGATCGGGTTGGTGGACGTGGGCGCGGATGCCGAAAAAACCGCTTTCTATGATGCGTTTGCTTACAGCCCGGTCGTTATTCCGGCCGGCACCTACGGCAAGGAGATGCCCGAATGCAAAACCTTTCAGGATTCCACCATGTTGAGCGCCAACAAGGATCTGCCTGAGGATCTGGTTTACATGGTCATGAAGACCCTGTGGTCCAAGGACGGCATGGCGGCCATGAAGACGGCCCACAAGAGCTTTGCCGAAATGACGCGGGAAAACGGTTTTTCCGGTGCTTCGGTGCCTTTGCACCCCGGTGCGGTAAAGTTCTGGAAAGAGATGGGCAAAGAAATTCCTGCCAAGCTGATGCCGTAACCTTTTTGTCAAGATCAACCCATGGCGGCGGCAGAAACGCACATGCTTCCGTCGCCGCCATGGAGGCCTACTTAACGCTGATTTGCTAATAAGGAAACGGATATGAGCGAAGTGGATCTGTCTCAGGCTGTCGATAAAAAGAAGCTGGAAGAGATCGTCAGCAAGGACGAAAAGAGCGGCCGCCAAATGGCCGGTTTCTGGTACTACCTGACGGCCGGCATGGGCATCTTCATGGTGCTGTTTTATATGTATTGCGCGGCCATTCCCGTGGACACCCAGTACTTCCTGGGATTCTACGTGATGATCACCTATGTGATGATTTTGCTGATGTACCCGTTGACCTCAAAACCGGCCAAAGAGCCGGGTTATTATACGGACAGCGCCATCTCTTTTCTGACCATCGCCATGGTGGTCTACTTTTTGTTGCACTTTTTGCTGGGCACCAAGGGCGCCCGGGAGCCTTTTGTCCATTTCAACTGGTTTTACGCCTTTGCCGGCGTGGCTGTGGCCGCCGGATTTTTCTGGCCCGCCAGGCACTGGGGCAAGAGCGAGAGCGGCGCGCCCGTGGCGCTGGACCTGGTCCTGGCGCTGATCGCCATTTTTGTGGCGGGTTACTTCATTGTCGAATACGCCGGCATCAACTACCGCATGGGGTCCGAGACCAGCCTGGACACGGCGGTGAGTTTCGTGGGTATCCTGATCTCCCTGGAGGTGGCCAGACGGGCCCTGGGCTGGTCCATGGCGTTGGTGGGGGTGGTTTTTTTGCTCTACGCGTTCTGGGGCGACGTGCTGCACAGCGTTCCGATCATCAAAGCGTTTGCGCACACCGGCTTTAAGATGGACCGCGCCCTGAATCACATCTATTACAAGCAGGAAGGGGTTTTTGGTATCATGGCCACGGTACTGGTGACCTATGTGATTCTTTTTATCTTTTTCGGTTCTTTTCTCAAAGCCTCGGGCTCAAGCCGGTTTTTTCTCGACCTGCCCATGGCCATTGCCGGCCGCACAGTGGGCGGACCGGCCAAAGTGGCGGTCATGGCCTCGGGCTTTTTCGGATCGGTCTCGGGTTCGGCCATTGCCAACACCGTCTCCACCGGCGCGTTTACCATTCCCTTGATGAAGAGGGCCGGTTTCAGGCCCCATGTGGCCGGCGCCATAGAGCCGGCCTCATCCATCGGCGGTATGTTCATGCCGCCCATCATGGGCGCCGGCGGCTTTATTATGGCCGAGATGACCGAGATCCCTTACGTCGATATCATGTTGATGGCCATCTTTCCGGCGACCATCTATTTTCTGTCCGTATTCGTCATGGTTCATTTCGAGGCCAAGCGTTACGGACTGGTGGGGCTCCAGGAAGAAAACGCGCCCACGGCATGGCAGATCATCAAGACCCAATGGTTCATGTCCCTGCCCCTGGTGATCATTGTCGTGATGATGCTTCTCGGGTATTCTCCCGGCTATGCCGCTTTTTGGGCCATCGTCTCCTGCGTGGCCGTAAGCTGGCTCACAAAGGAGAATCGCATGGGGTTCAAAGAGATTCTCAACTGCATGATCGAAGGCTCCCGTTCAACCCTGATCATCGGCGCCACAGTGGGCGTTATCGGTATCATTGTGGGGACCATTCAGTTGACCGGCATCGGCTTGAAGTTTTCCCAGATCATCATTGAATTGAGCTTTGGCAACCTGATCGTGGCGATTTTTTTGATCGGCATGGCCTCGTTGGTGCTGGGCATGGGCGTGCCTGTGACAGCGGCCTACCTGATCACGGCCGTGCTGGCCGTGGGCGCTCTGACGGATATGATTTCGCGCAGTTTGTGGGGTGTCGGCTGGCAGGAGCTGCAACTGCCGCTGGACAGCTTAATGCCCGACGACCCTGAACGCTTATTGATCATGGGTAAAATATCGTGGGCCCTGCTGGCCTCCCACATGGTGGTTTACTGGTTCAGCCAGGATTCCAATATCACCCCGCCGGTCTGTGTGGCGGCCTATGCCGGCGCCGCCATAGCGGGCTCCGAACCGTGGAAAACCGGCTGGACCTCGTTCAAGTTCGCCAAGATGCTTTACGTGGGACCCTTTCTGTTCGCCTTTTCACCGGGTTTCCTGCTGGGCGGACCGGATCACATCATGCCGTGGTATCAGGTGATTTCCACCGGCATCACCATTGTTTTGGGCACCATCGCCTTCGGCAGTCTCACCATGGGTTATTTCCTTTGCGGCATGAGTGTTATCGAGTGGGGCATCTGCGCCGTGGCCACCCTGGCGCTCTTTTTCCCCCACCTGGTGGACTGGGCCATCGGTTTCGTGGATATTCCCACATTGTTGATTGATATCTCCGGCATCGGGTTGTGGGCGGTTGTCTTCTTTATGCAAAAGTACCGCATTGGCAAAAACCCTGATTTGACCCTGCCCATCGGCAAGCGCAACCTTAGCCCTAACATTGCATAAAAAGAGGGCAAAGGGATTGAAACGGGTTATGCGTATCGAGCATGGGGCGAATTCGGACCCCATCCGAACAAGTAACCCGTTTTAATTTGCTGCCGAATATTTTACGTCTAGCATGAGAACCGTTTACGTCTGTTTGCAATAATTTTGCCCGCAACTGAAATGTTGCGGTTGAAAACCCGCCATCAATCCACCCTCAGCAATGCCGCCAGGCTCAGCGCCACCACCGGCCGTGCTTTGACCTTGAAACCCTGCCGGTGCGCCAGGGCAAGCTCTTCATTAAATTGCGCCGTCGTGACGTGTCTTTTGGGTTCGGTGACCAGCAAGGCGCCGCCAGGCTTGAGCAGGTCGTGTATCTGGCTGAAAAACAACTCGATATCCGGTGTTTCATGAACCATCCAGAAAGCCAGGGCAAAATCTGTTTTTTCCGGAATCCGGATAAGCCCCGGTTGGCACAGCCGGGCCTCAATAATCGGGGATAGTCCGGCTTTTTTAGCCCGCCTGTTTACTCTGGTGAGCATTTGCGGCTGCACATCCACCGCAATGACCTTGCCGGTCTCCTGAACCAAACGGGCCATTGCCAGGCTGAAATATCCCATGCCGCAGCCGATATCGGCCACTGTCATGCCTTTGCCAATGAGGTTCGCAAAGAGTTTTTCCGGATTATGGAACAGTCTGCGCAATGGATTGTCAAAGGTATAGGCAATCCACCAGGGACAAATGTGCTGCTGCATGATCTGTTTCTCCTTTTTCAATTATGAAATCAATGCCATACCTGGCGGAGCGGGTGAGCGTCCGGAAGTTTTTAAATCGGTCCATGGCATAATCCCAAAGAAATAGGTATTGATTTTCTTGACCTCCATCTATATCGGAACATAAAACCGTTGGAAATTAAAAAATCAGTTTGGTATTTCAAATCAAGGCATGACATGCCATGATGCCGGCGTGATCGGTTGCCGGAAAGAGGAAGGCAGGGAACATCCGGAAATGGGGCGGCTTCCATGCGTAATTTAATCATCATCGGTTTGGGCGGCTTTTGCGGCGCCGTTTTACGCTACCTGATCAGCGGCGGGGTGCAGCGATGGTCCCAGAGCGTGGACTTTCCCTATGGAACCCTGGCTGTGAATCTGCTGGGTTGTCTGATCATCGGCATGCTCACCCGTCTGGACGAATTTCGCAGTGTCTTGTCTCCGGAGATGCGTTTTTTCATTATGATCGGATTGCTGGGCGCTTTTACCACATATTCCACCTTCAGCAATGAGGCCATGAACCTGATCAACGACCGGCGGATTCAATTGGTCCTTGTGTATGTGGGCGCCCATGTCGTTTTAGGGTTGGGGGCCGTGCTGCTGGGCCGGTTGTCAACCTATCTGGTCTGGAGATAAATCATGAAAATACCCAGAGAGGGTCAACTGTTGCGGATTTTTATCGGTGAAGGCAACCGCCATGAAGGCCGTCCGCTCTACGAATGGATCGTGTTGCAGGCCAAGCAAACGGGACTGGCCGGCGCCACGGTGCTGCGCGGCATGATGGGGTTCGGCGCCAATTCACGGATTCACACATCCAAAATTCTGCGTTTGAGCGAAGATCTGCCCATCATCATCGAAATCGTGGACACCCACGAAAAACTGACCGCCTTTCTGGCCCGCATCGACAACGCCATCTGCGAGGGGCTGGCCACCCTGGAAAAGGCGGACGTTCAATTTTACCGGTACAGCGAGAAGAGATAGTTGCGTTATGCATGTTAAATCATCCGAATTCCTTACCAGCGCCGTCAAGCCGGATCAGTATCCGGCCCCGGAATATCCTGAGGTGGCCTTTGCCGGGCGCTCCAATGTGGGCAAGTCGTCGTTGATCAACAAGCTGGTCAACCGGCGCCGTCTGGTCAAGACCGGCTCCACGCCCGGGCGCACACAGTTGATCAATTTTTTCCTGGTCAATGAAACGATATCGTTTGTGGACCTGCCGGGATACGGCTATGCCAAGGTGCCTGCGGCGGTGAAGAAGACCTGGGGCCCCATGGTGGAGGCCTATATCGCCAATCGGCCGAACCTTAAGGCCGTGGTTTTGTTGATGGATATCCGCCGCACCCCCAAAGCGGAAGAGTTCAACCTCATGGACTGGCTGCACCATAACCAAATCCCCATGATCCTGGTGTTGACCAAGGCGGACAAGCTTTCCAAAACCCGGCAGAACAAGCAACGCAATCTCTCCGCTGAACTTGTCGGGGTCGATGCCGCTGATTTTGTATTGTTTTCAGCCAAGAGCGGGTTGGGTAAAGCCGCCTTGTGGGAGCTGATTGAGCAGGTCATCACGGATGATGTGGACATGATCGGTGTGCTTGAGAATCAACGCGATGAGAATGGATGAAGATTTGATATAAACCTGTTTCAAATTTCAAGCGGATGCAATGTAAAGATCAATATGGATGCCAACGAAAATTCAGCTCAATACAAGGATTTCAGATCCGGTTTTGTGGCCATTGTGGGGGCGCCCAATGCGGGCAAGTCCACTTTGCTCAACTACATGCTGGGCCAGAAGATCTCCATCACTTCGAAAAAACCCCAGACCACCCGCAACCGTATCCTGGGAATTCTGGATCGGCCAAAAGCCCAGATGGTCTTTTTGGATACCCCGGGGATTCACCGTGCCGGAAAGCCTTTGAATATTCGTGTGGTGGATGTGGCTCTGACGGCCCTGGCCGATGTTGATCTGATCCTGGTGATGGCTGATGCTTCGGCCCGCAACACCGATGCCGAGCAGTTTCTGGTTCAAAAACTGGCGTCTCAAAAAACGCCGGCCCTCCTGGCCCTGAACAAAGTCGATCGGGTGGATAAAACCGATTTGCTTTTACAGATTGATGCTTGGGCCCGGTGTTTCGATTTTCAGGCCGTGGTGCCCATATCGGCTCTGCAGGGCATCCAGGTGGATGATTTGATCCTCGCCATGGAAAGGGCTTTGCCTTTGGGCCGGCCCATGTACCCGCCGGGCAGCCTGACCGATATGCCCGAGCGCTTCATTGCCGGCGAATTGATCCGGGAAAAGGCCTTCCGGCTCACCGGCGAGGAGATTCCCTATTCCATTGCGGTCACCGTGGAGGATTTCAAGGAGGAAAAAGAGGGGCGTTTGATCAGAATTCTTGCCACCATCCATGTGGAGCGTGATTCGCAGAAGGGGATGGTTATCGGCAAGGGTGGCCAAAAGCTCAAAGAGATCGGTCAGGCCGCCCGCAAGGAGATCGAGCGCATGGTTGGCGCGCAGGTCTTTTTGAAGCTTTTCGTACGCGTGCAGAAAAATTGGAGCAGCGACACCAGGGCCCTGAAAAAATTCGGCTATTAGCGCCCTTATCGACCCTCTGAACATAATTTGTCAGATGCCTTACACCATCATACCATCGAAGGTTTCGCGGTATTTGCAAAAATTGTCATAAAACATGATTCTCTCTTTCCATCCCATCATCGAAGCCGACCAGAACATCATCTGCGCCGGCCGGGAGCCCAATGAGGCCGACCTGGCGGCCATTGAGCAGGCCGACGCGGTGATTTTATCCCAGGGGTGCTCCCGGGCGCTGTACCGCATGGCGCGCCGGAACTGCCCCCATGTTTTCCCCAATCTGGATGTGCGCTTCGACTTTCCCGGTAAACGGGGCCAGATCGATTTGTTTCGCCGCCTGGGCATCGCCCATCCCGGGACCTGTTGGTATCCTTCCGTGGTAGCCTTTGATAAAGCGGCGGCGCCCCCGGGGTTTCCCGCGGTGGTCAAGTTCGACTGGGGCGGGCAGGGTGAAACGGTTTTCAAGGTCGCCTGCCGCCGGGATCTGGCCGCGGCTCTTTGCCGGGCCGCGGCCTTTGAGTCTTCAGGCCAGCGCGGATTCCTGGTTCAGCAGTACATTCCTTTTGAACGGCGTTCGTTGCGCGTGGTGGTCATCGGCGCGCGCCTGATTTCCTATTGGCGCTGGCAACCGGATTCCGGCCAATTCGGGACCAGTGTGGCCGGCGGTGCTCAAATCGATCATGATGCTGATCCCAAACTCCAGGCTGCCGCCCGATCCGTGGTGTGGCGGATTTGTGCGCAGACCGGATTGCAGTTGGCCGGATTTGATTTTATTTTCAATAGATATGACCAGGCTGGCGGAACCCCTGAGCCTTTGGCGCTGGAGATCAATTATTTTTTCGGCCGCACCGGTCTGGGCGGATCCGATGCCTATTACCGAATCCTGGAAGCAGAGGTCCGCAAGTGGCTGGCGGGTCTGGCCTTAAAGCCTTAAGAGAGAACGCAACTTTCGGTACGCATGAGTTTGCGGGTCCGGCGGGTGGCGCAAACCACCTGCCGGACGTGTTTATCGCTTGTAAACGGAACCAATTCCGCAAGCCGGGTTGGAGATGATTTCAGATTTTGGCGTTCGGATCAACGCCAAGGCTTGCATTTTCCTAAGAATACGATAAACTCTGCAATCTTGACCGGCTGCAGCGCCGGTGAGTCGGCGTTGCTTTGGAAACGGCCGACGGTATCGATACATGGATCAATTCAGCCCATATGCCTATGACCTCGACGAGGCCCACATCA
Source organism: Desulfosarcinaceae bacterium (assembly GCA_041557055.1). Classification (GTDB taxonomy): domain Bacteria; phylum Desulfobacterota; class Desulfobacteria; order Desulfobacterales; family Desulfosarcinaceae; genus JARRKU01. Next base: position 2,025 of record JBFFHG010000006.1, on the reverse strand, counting down.
AGGCCGAGCGCCGCAAGGCGCGCGAGCTGCGCGGGTCCCAGTGGTGGAAGCGCCGTTGTGACAAAGGCGTTTGCCACTATTGCCACCAACCGACACCACCCAAAGAATTGACCATGGATCACATCGTACCCATTGCCCGGGGGGGCAAGAGCACCAAGAGCAACATCGTGCCGGCCTGCAAAGATTGCAACAACAAGAAGCGGCAACTGTTGCCCATGGAGTGGGAAGCATTCTTGCAGGAGCACCGCGGCCCGGATTCTGTATAGAGATGGTTTCAAGGCTTATTGAAACAAATTGGGGATGCTATGGATCGCGCACAGCAACACCTGTTAAGCGCGCTGGATGCTTTTGACCGGCGTGTGGTTGTCATTTCGCCCGAGTTTGAATTGCTGGCTGTGGCAGGCAGGGACCCCAAGGTCCAGGCCGATGCGTTGGTGGGCTGCAAGTGTTACAAGGCGCTTTACCGGAGGGGGGACCCCTGCAAAATCTGTCCGGCCATGCAGGTCATACATGACCGATCCCAAACCGTGCGAAGCCGTTCTTACTGGCCGGACAAGGAGCAGGAAGGATGCCTGTATGCTTTTCCCGTTCCGGCGGAAGGCGAGTTGGAAGCCGTTGCTGTTTTTCATTTTGACACCACCGTTATCACCAATATTGAATCCGAGATGCGCCGGTCCCGGGCTTTTTTGCAAAACCTGATCCGCAATGCCAGCGATCCAGTGATTGCCGCTGATATGCTCGGTCGCATCATCATATTTAACGATGCCGCCGCCGAGGCCACCGGTTATTCAGTGGAGGAAGCCCTCTCCTCTCTTAATATCCGTAATTTTTATCAGGCCGACGGTGCCTACGAAATAATGCGCAAACTGCGTGAGGACAGCCACGGCGGCAAGGGCAAACTGAAAAAGTTCCGGATTATGGTCAGGGGCAAAGACGATCGCGAGATACCCATCAGCCTGTATGCTTCCATTGTTTACGAAAACGGGCTGGAGGTGGCCACCATCGGTATTTTTCATGATCTGCGCGAACAGATTCACATGCAAAAAAAGCTGGAAAAAACCCAGCTTCAGCTCTTGCAGTCGGAAAAAATGGCCTCACTGGGCAAGTTGGCGGCCGGTGTCGCCCATCAGCTCAACAATCCGTTGGGCAGCATTACCCTTTATGCCAAGCTTATGCTTGAGGAGTATGGGCTAGAAGCGGGCGCCAAAGAAGACCTGGAGATGATTATAAGGGATGCCGAGCGCTGCCGGGATACGGTGAAGGAGTTGTTGGAGTTCGCCCGCCAGCGCCAGCAGTTCATGAAACCGGTGGATCTCAACAAAGCACTGGACCGCTGCCTGGTGTTGATAAAAAACCAGTCCCTGTTTCAAAATATCGTGATTGATAAACCGTTGACCGTTGATTTGCCCCGGACCATCGGAGATGAGCAGCAACTGAATCATGTTTTCATGAATATTTTGATAAATGCGGCCCAGGCCATGAGAGGCAAAGGCGCCATCGCCATTGGGACCTACGAGGCCGCAACCAAAGATCGTGTGGTGATTGAAATTGTCGATACCGGTCCCGGCATCACCGAAGAGCATCTCAAACATATTTTCGAGCCTTTTTTTACCACCAAAGAGGAGGGGCAGGGTACGGGACTTGGGTTGAGCGTGGTTTACAACATCATTGAAAATCATGGCGGCACCATCAGCGCCAAAAGCCAAGTGGGTCAGGGAACCACCTTTATCATTGAATTGCCCATTACCCGCAATTTTGAAGAAGGAGAGGAAGATGAAGAACGGGTCTGATCCGGTGTGCGTTCTGATTGTGGACGATGAACAAGGGATTCGTCAAGGCTCCAAGCGGATTATCGATCGCATGGGCTGTCGCGCCCTGACAGCCGGAACAGGCGAACAGGGCCTTGAGATCGTCGAAAAAGATGAAGTGGCGATCGTTTTGCTCGATCTGAAAATGCCTGGGATGGATGGCATGGAGGTGTTGCACATTCTTCAGGAGAAGTCCCCCCATATCCTGGTGATCGTG
>JBFFHG010000005.1:0-16782 GCA_041557055.1 Desulfosarcinaceae bacterium | reverse complement strand
CACGCCGGGCCCGGGGACATTGCCGAGATGGTCCGCGACGCCGACATCGTGATTCCCTTCTGAACCGGAGAGAGGTCGTGACGAGATGCATGTTCTGCACATTCTGAAGACCGAGCCCGACGAGATCGTGGTCGAGCTCATGGCGGCGTTCGACGAAGAAAAGCGTGCTTTGCATGATCGCATCTGCAGCACCCGAGTGGTTCGCAAGGCTTAGAAAATGATTGCCTGCCCCAATTGCCGGGCCATCATGCCGGCCCAGATCGTCAATAGCGCAGAACTCCATTACTGCCCGACATGCCGGAGTCGGGTGAGGGCCGATCTGTTCAATGCTTTTTACCGTCCCATGGACCGGGTGGTCATGGGCGAACACATTCAGGAGCAGGGCCAGGCAGAATGCTTTTACCATCCAGGCAAAAAGGCCGTGGTGCCCTGCGCTGCCTGCGGCCGCCTGTTGTGCTCCTTGTGCGAAGTTCCCTTTGACGGTCAACGCCTGTGCATGAACTGCCTGCGGGCCGGACAAAGCAAGGGCCGCATCGAGAGCCTTGAAAACAGCCGTTTTCTTTACGATAGCCTGGCGCTCTACCTGGCCTTTCTACCCATGTTCTTCATTTTCATTACACTGGTTACAGCACCGGCGGCCATTTATGTGGTGCTGCGCTATTGGAATGCCCCCGCCAGCTTTCTACCCCGCACCCGGTTTCGATTCGTGGTGGCCCTGATCATGGCCGTCGTCCAACTGGCCGGGTGGGTGTTTTTCCTGGCGTGGGTGTTCGGGTAAGGTCTGGCGACCGCTTCAAATTAACATTGGGCAGGGCTGATCATTGTATGTATGGCCGATACGTTAAACCGGATGACAAAACCGCCGAGAACACAAAAAAGTTCGTGCTCAAAACGGTTATTCGTTTTCCTCAGATAGTGGAATAACGACCATGGCTCGCAAAGAACGAAAATACAAACGACTGCCCGGACGCCCCTTTTCACTCTTTAATGTCCGTTCCCTGTGGCAGGGGCCGGATCACCTGCTCTGGGTGGAAACTGTTTTTTTCAAGGAGAACTACAAACGCTTTTTTTTCAAAGATATCCAATCCGTGGTGTTGCAACGCACCAACACCCATACGATATGGACCTTTGTCTGGGGCGCTCCGGCATTGGTCTGCGGCCTTATCGCACTCCTGATGCCGGGCCCCTCCTATGTCAGCGGGTCCTTTGCAATCTTTTTTCTTCTGGCCTTGGCCCTCAACCTGGCCATGGGCCCCTCCTGCAGCGTCTATTTGCAGACCGCCGTGCAGATCCAGACACTGGCCTCGTTGAAGCGGGTGCGCACGGCCAAAAAGACCATGGCCCGTATCAAAACAATGGTTGAGGCGGTCCAGGGGTCCTGGGAGAACCGGACCGGTCTCAATGCCCAAAGCGCCGCAGCCGGGGGCTTTATAGCTTCTCCTGACGGGACGCGTGCAGGTTCAAACCAGGGCCGGGATCTGATTGCCAAAGGACCGTTCAAACCATTGCTGCACCAGGTGCTCTTCGGAATGTTGCTGGCCCTTGGCGCTGTCGCCGCAGTTCAATTGCAGCTTAAAAATCTGTTGGTGGCCCTGATGGAAACATTGTTGCACAGCACCATTCAGCTTTTGGTGATTGTCGCCCTGGTGCGCTGGTACCGGCACATTAAAGGCAGCCCGATCGCCAGGATAAATTGGGTGGCTCTGGTCTTTGTCGCTGTCCAGACCTTGATCGGATACGGGCTCTATATCGCGGCCTCCCTCAGCAATCCAATGATCAATTACCATCATTGGGCCATGTTCAAGCAGATGTTTGAAATCCAGTTTATGGATCACCCCCTGGCCCTGGCCGGCAACCTCATTTACGCCGGCGGCAGCATCATGCTTGGATTTTTGGGGTTGATTGTGCTACGGCTGCACTGGCGGGGAACGCAATCGCAAGAAGGGGAGCGTTGATGAATAAAGGGAAGATATGGTCTGTGGCAAGGGGGAATCGTCCGCTGACACCCGAACCTGAGCAATAGATCCGAAACACAATATGCCAAACACAGAATATCACCCAATGGCCACCCTCTCCAATCAACGCTGTTATCACCATCATCAACGCGAAGCGGTGGTGCGCTGTCCGGAGTGCCGGCGCTATTTTTGCCGCGAATGCGTTACCGAGCACCATGAACGCATGTTGTGCAGCCAATGCCTGAAGCGCCTGAACAGCGAACGCCGAAAGTCTTCCAAACCATGGGTCCGGGGGGGGCTGCTGGCCGGCCAGGGCTTTTTCGGTTTTCTGCTGCTATGGTATGCATTTTACCTGGTGGGGCTCACCCTTTTGGCCATTCCGCATGCCTTTCATGAGGGGGTGATCTGGGAATCAGGCTGGTGGGGTGGCCAATGAGCCGCAAGGCTGCGCAGATCGAACCAAGGGCGCTCACAATGGTGGAACAGGCCGTTCATCTGTTGCGCCGTAACAGCGGACAAGCGCTGGCCGAGTACTACCTGGGCAGTCTGCCATTTGTGCTGGCGCTGCTCTACTTCTGGTCCGATATGAGCCGCAACCCCCTGGCTGGTTGGTACTGCGGACCGTCGGCTGCGGGTGTGGCCCTGACATTTATATGGATGAAGTTGTGGCAGGTGCGTTTCTGCCGTCGGTTATGGTGCCGGCTGCAAGACGCGCCGCCCGAGTCCTGGCCCTGGCAACGGGTGATTTCAACCACGGCGCGGCAGACGTTTCTGCACGCTGTCGGCATCGTCATCCTGCCCCTGTCCGCCATAATCGCCCTGCCCCTGGGGTGGGTATATGCTTTTTATCAAAATCTCTGCGTGCTGGATGCGCCCCGCACAAAGGATCTGACGGCTTTGGCGCGGATCGCTCGGGAGCAGGCTGCGCTGTGGCCCGGCCAAAATCATCTGGCCCTGACCATAATGAGCCTTTTCGGGTTGATTGTTTTTTTCAACCTGGGGTTGGGGCTGATGGCTGTTCCCTACCTTTTGAAATGGATTCTGGGGATCGAGACGGTTTTCACCCTCAGCGGTATGCGGTTGCTCAACACCACATTTTTGGCGGCTTTGGGCGGATTGACCTATCTGTGCATCGACCCCATTCTGAAGACGCTCTATGTGCTGCGCTGCTTCTACGGCCGGTCCCGTCAGACCGGAGATGATATCCGAGCCGCGCTGCGTCCCTTCATCAGTGCCGTATTGCTGGCGGTGCCGCTCTTGGCCTGCATGCCATCCGGCGGCATGGCTCAGAGCCCGGGGGATGCAACCGCAGATGGCGGGCAGGCCAAGAGTGACAGCCGGGAATTTGAGCGCAAATTGGATGACGCCATCGAAACTGTATTACAGCAACGCCGTTTTGCCTGGCGCCTGCCGCGGGAGGCGGTGCCCCAACCCGAGGAAGATCAGGGATGGATCGCAAGCACCATCCGGTGGATTGCCCATGGGGTCAAGGCCGTGGCGCGAACCGTGGGGCGCTGGATCGAGGCTTTTATGGAATGGTTGCGGGAAAAGATGCCTGATCCGAAGTCGCCGCAACCCGGTGAGAACAAAGATTATCGCGGGCTGATTCGATTGATTTTCTACGCCCTGGGGTTCGGTTTGACCTTGTTGCTGATCTATTGGCTGGTCCGCTGGCTGGTTCGAAGCAGGTCCATACCAAGTGATGCGACCGGACCGGTGGCGCTGGAAGAGATCGATCTGACCGATGAAAGCATTACTGCCGAGGACCTGCCCCTGGACCGATGGGTGACCATGGCCCGGGATTTGATGGTCCGCAACGATTTTCGCCGCGCCATGCGGGCGCTCTATCTGTCCGTGCTGGCCCTGCTGGCCGATCATCAGCGGGTCACCATTGCGCGCTACAAATCCAATTTGGATTATACCCGGGAACTGGCCCGCCACGCCCATGCCGAGCCGGATCTGCTCCGTGCGTTCGATTGGTGCGTACAGATTTTTGAGCGGACCTGGTATGGTATGCATCCGGTTTCCAAACTCCAGGTGGATAGATTTATGGACCAACAAAAGAGGATTGCCGACCTTGTTCAACGCACCGCGTAACATGATTGCCGTCGCCGCGGCAGCAGCGGTGCTGTTTGCCGTTGGCTTGACCCAACTCTTTTTTTTGCGCTTTGAGGCCGGCGATGTTTATCCGGCTTACTGCTCCCTGCGAACCGATCCGCTGGGGACCCAGGCGCTGTTTGAGAGCTTCAATCAGGTGGCCGATAATTCGGCCCGACGCAATTTTAGATCGCCAGATCAAATTTCACTAACGCCGGAAATCACGTTGTTGGTTTGCGGCTTGGGGGCCGACGGGTTTTTCCTGGGAAGCAAAGCGGTCAGCCGGCTGATGGACCAGCTGGCGGCATCGGGCGGGCGACTGGTTTTGACCTTTACCTCCCGCGTTCAACACCGTAAAGAAGAAGCGGACGATGGACAGGAGCAGCCCTGCCCGAAGGATGCCGACACCACCCAAAAGAGCGACCCCATCCAAGAGCCTGTCGAAGAATCCGAGTCCGAAGCAGAGGATGAATGGCTGGGCAGATCCAGCCTGGGGTTTGATTTCAGGCAGACGCCGGTCCAAAAGGGCGACGACGATGCAGCCCTTCTCATCGATCCGGGACTGGAGGGCCTGCCAGCCATGATTCCATGGCGGACGACCTTGTCATTTGAGCTTGAGGATCAGGCCTGGCAAACCCTTTACACCTGGCAGGACCAGCCGGTGGTGGTCCATCGGCCGTGGGGGCGCGGAACCCTGGTGATGGCGGCCGACAGTTACCTGGTCAGCAACGAGGCCCTGCGCAGCCATCGCTTTGCAGACCTGCTTGCCTGGCTGGCCGGTCCGGACCGTGCGGTGGTGTTCGATGAGTTCCATCATGGCTTGGCATATCAGCCGGGTATTGCCGCTCTGGCGCGTCAGTACCGGCTGCACGGTGTTTTTGGGGCCCTGCTGCTGGTGGTGTCGTTGTTCGTGTGGCGTCAGTCCGCTGTTTTTGTGCCCCCGGTCCGCTGCCAGGAAGAATCGGACGACATGGTTCCGGCGGCCGGGCGGGACACCGGCGAAGGGCTGGTGGACCTCACCCGCCGGCATATTGATGACCGGCAGTTGCTGGCCGTTTGCTTTGATGCCTGGTATCCCCTTTGCGGCCGGCGGACCCCCGAATCCCTGGTGGCCCAAGTTCGAGCCCTGGTTCAACAAGCGGCCGCCGATCCTAAACAACACAACCCTGTAAATGTTTACCGGCGGATCTGCGAACTGCTCAAACAAGGAAAAAAAACATGACCGACAATTTGAAAACCATTCTCGTCCGCGCCAAGGAGGAGATCGCCAAAGTCATCATCGGGCAGGATCAGGTGATCGACAGGGCCCTGATCGCCATTTTTACCGGACACCATGCCCTCATCGAGGGGGTGCCCGGCGTGGCCAAAACCCTTCTGGTACGAACCCTGGCCCACGTGCTGGGGTGCGACTTCGGGCGTATCCAATTCACCCCCGATCTGATGCCGGCCGACATAACCGGTACCCATGTCTTCAATCTGCAGAAGAATGGCTTTACCCTGGTCAAAGGACCGATTTTCACCACCTTCCTGCTGGCCGATGAGATCAACCGCGCACCGGCCAAGACCCAGTCTGCCCTTTTACAGGCCATGCAGGAGCGCGCCGTTACCATAGACCGGCGCACCCATCCATTGTCGCAAAATTTCACCGTTTTTGCCACCCAGAATCCCATTGAATACCAGGGGACCTACCCCTTGCCCGAGGCCCAGGTGGATCGTTTCATGCTCAAGATCCCCATGCTGCATCCGGGGCGCGATGAGGAACTGACCCTGGCGCGGCGCATGCTGGGAACCGATTCTCCCGAGGCGGTGCTGAACAGCGGCGCGGTCCGGGTTGTGATCAGCGCCGAGGCGTTATCCGCCTTGCGGCACCAGTTGGAAGAGATTCGGGTCAAGGAGGAACTGACCGCCTACTTGGTGGACGTGGTGCGCCAGACCCGCAAGCATCAAGGCGTGCTGGTGGGCGCCGGACCCCGCGCAACCCAGGCGCTGCTGCTTAGCAGCCGGGCCCATGCAGCCTTGTCCGGACGTGATTTTGTGACCCCCGACGATATCAAGGCATTGGCCCTGCCGGTCCTGGGGCATCGTATCATCCTGCGGCCGGAATACGAGATTGAGGGATTGGCCGTTGAAGAGGTTGTTGAACAGATTCTGCAGGAAGTGACTGTTCCGCGATGATGGTTCCCCGCATGCGATTGATAATGCTCTGCAGCGCCATCTTGATACCAGCCGGTTTTACAGCCGCATGGCATCCGGAGATGACCGGCCGTGCCGTGGCAACGGTTGCAGTGTTTTTCCTGGCAAGTGTTCTGGATATGGCGGTCAGCCGCGGAAGGCTCAAGGAACTGGTGGTGGCGTTGCCCGATGTGGTGCGCCTCACCGTTGACCAAAAATCCGTGATTCAGTTGTCCATACGCAAGCCCCTGGAGATGGCAACCCGGCTGCGGGTGGGGTTGGCTTTGCCCAGAACCATTGCATCTTCCCAGAAAGATCTTCATATCGGTCTGGAAGCCGGTTCAGAGAGCCTGATTCTGGCTTGGTCGTGCCGGGCGTTGCGTCGCGGGCGGTTTGCCGTGAGCCGTTGCCATCTGGAGACGGGGTCGCGCCTGGGCCTGTGGGCTGTTCGGCGGGCGCTGGCGGTGGACAGCGAGATTCGTGCCTATCCCAATCTGGTCAGCGGCCAGCAGCATCTGCGCGGCCTGTTCCGAAGAGGCGGGTGGGGGCTGCGAACCCAGCGCAGGGTAGGCCGGGGACGCGAATTCGAGCAGTTGCGGGAATACTTGCCCGGGGATAGCTTTGAAGATATCGACTGGAAGGCCACCGCCCGCCGCCGACACCCCGTCACCAAAGTATACCAGGTGGAGCAGGCCCAGGAGATATATGTGCTTGTGGACGCTTCCCGGCTCAGCACACGCAGCGCAGCCTATGTCAGGGACCGGCGGCGCCAAACGCGTTCCCGGGAAGCTGTCGGCGAAATCACCATTTTCGAGCAATACATCACGGCGGCCCTGGTCATGGCCGTGGTGGCCGATCAGCTCTCGGACCGTTACGGCCTGCTGATTTTTGGCGACAAGCCTGAAGGCTTTATCAAGGCCGGCCGCGGCAGGGCCCATTACAACGCCTGCCGGGATGCGCTTTACAACCGCATGCCGAATACCGTCTCGCCGGATTTTGATGAACTCTTTACCTTTGTGGGCACCCATTTGCGCAAACGCGCCCTGCTGGTCATTCTCACCAGTCTTGACGACCCAATGCTGGCGGAAAGCTTTATGCACGCCATGGGGGCCGCGGCCCGCCGGCATGTCCTGATGGTCAACATGTTCCGACCACCCGGCGCCCATCCCCTGTTCGCTTCGTCCGATATCCGGCGGATGCAGGGCATCCACCAGCATTTGGTGGGCCATATGTTGTGGGCCTCCATCAACGAGACCCACCGTCTGCTCAAACAGCACGGCGCGGCTCTTCACCTGCTGGAAAAAGAGCGGCTTTGCAGCCAGCTCGTCAGTCAGTATATGGAAATTAAACAGAGACAGTTATTGTAATTGGCGGATTGTTGATTGGTGGAATGGATGAACGGTAGAATAGAGGAATAGAGGAATATTAGAAATTTTTGTTTGGGTGACGGACTGGATCGGTTCAAGGCCGTTTGGGAAAAACAAGGTGGGGATGATAAACGAATTATTGAAAACAGCATGATTATTGACCTGAAAAAGTTCATTGCCGCGGAACGGCCCTTCTGGGGCGAGTTGGATGCCATGCTGGTTCTGAACGAACGGGACGCCTATCGCCATATGCCGTTCGAAGAGATCAAGCGGTTGCACTATCTTTACCAGCGGGCTTCTTCCGATCTGGCCAAAATCAGCACTTTTTCCGCGGAACGGGCCATCGGCGCCTATCTGGAATCTCTGGTGGGTCGAGCTTATGCCGTTATCCATGCCGGCCGCCAGGAGAACGTGCGGTTTTCCTTCTGGCGCTGGTTCTGGGGCGCTTTCCCCCGAACCTTCCGCCGCAACTGGCGTGCCTTTGTTCTCTCTTTGAGCATTATGCTGGCCGGCAGCCTTTTCGGCGGGGCCGCCATCGTTGCGGACCCTCAGGCCAAAACGGTTCTGATGCCATTTGAACACCTGCAAATGGACCCGGCCGAACGGGTGGCCATGGAAGAGACGGCGGAGCGTGACCGGTTGATGGGGGCCAAGGGCTCCTTCTCTGCCTTTTTAATGACCCACAATACCCGCATATCGGTTCTCGTTCTGGCCCTTGGCATGACCTGGGGGGTGGGAACGGTTGTGCTGCTGTTCAGCAACGGCGTCATGTTGGGCGCTGTGGCGGCAGACTACATTTGGTCCGGCCAGAGCGTTTTCTTGATGGGTTGGCTGCTGCCCCACGGCGCGGTGGAGATTCCCTCCATTCTGCTGGCGGGGCAGGCCGGATTGTTGCTGGCCGGCGCCCTGATCGGCCGGCATTCGGCCCTGCCCATGGGCGAGCGTTTGCGAAAGGTGGTGCCCGATGTTGTCACGTTGATCAGTGGTGTGGCCCTGATGCTGGTATGGGCCGGCATTGTGGAGGGTTTTTTCTCCCAGTACCATGCGCCCGTGATTGCATACAGCGTGAAGATCGGGTTCGGTGTCATAGAACTTTTTTTACTCGCGTCTTTTTTATGTTTTTCCGGCCGCAGGCCGGTCGCGCCTTTGACCTGGAAGCGGATCCGGGGATGGTTAACCACGTTGCATAAACAAGATGGCCAAAAGAGATAAACCTTTGATTAAAATTCAACACATTATTTATTAAATGGATAGCCACCAACTCACCATTCGCACCCCCGAGGGGGTGACCTTCCATATCCCCCTGGCCGGGCCGGTGAGCCGCTGCCTGGCCTGGATGGTGGATGCCGGCTGCCTGCTGGCCGGTTTTCAGGTGGTCAAGGTGCTTATCAACCTGCTGGGAATGATCAGTTCAGACGTGTCCATGGCTTTTGCCACCCTGGTCTTTTTTGTCATCAGGACCGGATACGCCATTGCCATGGAGTGGTTCTGGCAGGGGCAGACTGTTGGAAAACGGGTTTTTGGATTACGGGTGATGGATGTCAATGGTTTGCGACTGCAACCCAGTCAGATTATCATTCGCAATCTGCTCAGGACGGTGGACAGCCTGCCGTTTCTCTATTTGGTCGGGGGAATCACTTGCCTGGCCTCCCGCCATGGTCAGCGTTTGGGGGATCTGGCGGCCAATACCATTGTGATCAAGTCCGGCCGAACGGCAACGCCGGATCTTGATTTGATTCTGGAGCGGAATCGCTACAACAGCCTGAAAATCTATCCGCACATGGTGGCACGCTTGCGCCAGCAGGTCACCCCGGAAGAGGCCGGGTTGGCTCTGCAAGCCTTGATGCGCAGGGATCAGTTGCGACCCGACGCCCGGGTGGCCCTGTTCGATGAGATGGCCGCTCATCTTAAAAACAAAGTGGCCTTTCCACCGGAAGCGGCTGAAGGGATTTCCAACGAGCAGTATGTTCGCAACGTTGTGGATGTGTTGTTTAAAACATGAGTGGTAAATGATTTATGGAAAACGCAAAGGGCAGGGCAGGGTCCAAAATTATCCGGGTTGAAGGCGTTGGAGACGTCTTGATTGAGCGCAGCGGCAAGGCCAGGCGCATTTGTCTGTCGGTCAAACCGTTCAAAGGGGTGCGGGTGGCCGTGCCCTATGGGATTTCCTTTGAACAGGCCGAGGCCGTGGCGCAGGCCAAGGCCCCGTGGATCGGCAAGCATTTGAGCCGCATGGCTGTTTTGGAACAAGCTGCCGTGGACTACAACCGCCGGGCGCCCATCAACCGCTCGGTGGCCCGCAGGGTGATTGCCGATCGTCTGGAAGAGCTGGCCGGGCAACATGGATTTACCTACGCAAAGGTGTTTGTGCGCAACCAGAAGACCCGTTGGGGCAGTTGTTCAGCCAAAAACAACATCAATCTCAACGTTCACCTGATCCGATTGCCGTCTGCCTTGCGGGATTACGTCATCCTGCATGAGCTGGTGCATACCCGCATCAAGAATCACAGCCCCCAGTTCTGGGAGGAGTTGGAAAAGCATATTGCCAACTGCAAGCAGGTGGACAGGCAGCTCAATCAATATGATTCGATGCTGCTGTCAAACGAACCCCTGAAATTGTAACCTTTCTGTTTTGAGCCGCTGCCGCTGGAAATGCAAATGCCATTTTCTAAACATTGGGAATATGGCGCCAGATCTCTTCGAACATTTTTTGCGAGGCGTCGTAGGCGGCTTGGGGGTCCCGGTTTTTGATGCCGTTGAAGATTTCCTGATGCTGATGAAGGGAATCCAGATGAATCTGCGTGTCCTGAATATCTATTTGGCGTGCGGCGTGCACGGCCTGACGCATGGTGAAGGCGATTTGTGAAAGCAGTTCGTTGTTGCTCGCTTCCATGACGGCGGCATGAAACGCCATATCCTTGGAGAGATACTCCTGGTAATTGTATTCCAATGGCTCGTCAAACACTTTCTGCATTTCGATTAGCCTGGCGTACATGTTGTCGATAGCCCCGGTGCTGGCCCTTTGGGCGGCAAACCGGGCTGCCTCCGATTCGATGATGCGCCGAACCTCGGTGACTTTTTTCAAAAAACGGTATTTGTCTTCGAGTTGTAATTTCCAGGTCAACACATCGCGGTCGAAAAGATTCCAATTGCTGCGGGGGGTCACCTGGGTGCCTGTCTTGGGCCGGGTCAGGATCAGGCCTTTCTGGGTCAACACCCTGGTCGCCTCCCGCAGCACACCCCGGCTGATATCCAGTTCGCTGCTGAGCATGTCTTCGTTGGGAAGGGTTTCGCCAATTCGATAGGTGCCTTTCATTATCCGCACACCGATCTCTTCGACAATATATTCATATAGTTTACGACGATTTTGCTTCATTGCCATATGCATGGGACTCCCGTCAGGTCTGTTATATTCAATCATATAATCATATAATCACTTTAATTAGCTATGCTCATCGATTTCGTCAACAGAAATCATTTTCAAGCTGTTAAATGCCACAATCCAAATATAAAATGAAGGATGCGCTCGGCGCGGTCATTGCTGTGGGTTCTTAAGCATGGCGGTTTATTGCTTGACAGATTGGAATTGTTGTATTATCTAAAAATCAAATCATACGATGAATAAATGATTTCACAAATATATATGGCCCACGCTTCTCGACAAAAGCGGGACAACCAGCGATCTTCCTGAAGAACCATTGTGGCATGCGCTGCAGATGTATTGGAGTTCCAGATGAAGGAAATAGGTGCTCACGGCCAGTCGATCGTTTTTATCCTGAAACACAATGAAGACGGGATGGCTAACGGGCAACTCCTGTATGACTTAACTATCTGTTATGTTTAACAAGGCCGGCTATCCGGCCTTTTTTTATTAAGCATCATAAGGAGGAGGAGCACAATGAAAAGATTGGCCTTGGTAGTGTTGGTTGGCGTTCTGCTGGTTGGTGCAACGACGGTGACGGCCGTTGCCAGTGTATTGGATGACATACAGACCCGGGGTGCTTTGCGCGTCGGCATTGTACCTGGCTACATGCCCTTTGAACTGACCAACCAGAAAGGTGAAGTCATCGGTTTCGACGTCGACATTGCCAAGCGGATGGCCAAGGCCATGGGCGTCAAACTGGAACTGGTCTCCACAGCCTGGGACGGCATTATTCCCGCACTGCTGACAAAGAAATTCGATATCATCATATCCGGGATGACCCTGACTCAGGAGAGGAACATGATGATCAACTTTGCCCAACCCTATATCGTTATCGGGCAATCCATCCTGCTGCGCAAGGCACTTGCGGACAAGGTGAAATCGTACAAAGATTTGAATAACGCCAAATACAAAGTGGCCTCCAAGTTGGGCACCACCGGCGAACAAGCCGTTAAACGCATGATTCCAAGTGCCAAGTACATCTCCTATGAAACCGAACAAGAGGGGGTTATTGAAGCGGTCAACGGCAAAATCGACGCCTTCATTTACGACCTGCCCTATAATGTCGCCGCCGTATCGCAGATAGGCCAGGGCAAACTGGTTCACCTGGATAGCCCGTTTACCTATGAGCCTGTCGCCTGGGCCGTGCGCAGAGGTGATCCCGACTATCTGAACTGGCTCGACAACTTCATGAACCAGGTTAAAAATGACGGAACATATGACAAGATTTATAAAAAATGGTTTGTCAACGACACCTGGATGAAGGAGCTGCAATAGATGGCCGGCTTAATGAAATCCAATCGGAACCAACTGCCGTGGATGCTCTTTCTGGCGGTTATTCTCATCGTAACGGCCGCCGGCACTTGGGGGGCTGTTCAAAAAATCGATTATACCTGGCGCTGGAACCGCGTGCCCCAATACTTTTTCTATAAAGGAGAGGATGCGGTCAAGATCCCTTTTGACGGCCGGGTCAAGGCTGTCGAGGAAAAGGACGGCCGCATCGAGATTTCCCTGGTCTCCGAAAAAAATCGGATCGAAAATGTGGTGGTGGATACGGGGACCCTGGTCCCATCCGCCGACGATGAGTTGTTTCAGGGCGACACCATCGGATATGTCAGCCAATGGCGGTTCGGCCCCTTGATGGTGGGGCTGTGGACCACGCTGTGGCTCTCTGCCATTGCCAGCGTCATCGGCCTTTTTCTCGGACTGGTCACCGGTCTGGGCCGCATTTCGAAAAATTTTACCCTGAGGGGCCTGGCCACCGTCTATGTGGAGTTCATTCGCGGCACGCCGCTGCTGGTACAGATCTTCATCGCCTATTTTTTTATCGGTACGGTGTTCAATCTGGACCGCAATGTGGCCGGGGTGGGTGCCCTGGCCATCTTCACGGGCGCCTATGTGGCTGAGATTGTACGCTCCGGCATCCAGTCCATCAGCCCCGGTCAGATGGAGGCCGCCCGTTCCCTGGGCATGAATTTGATCCAGGCCATGCGCCACATCATTCTTCCCCAGGCTTTTAAGCGTATCCTGCCGCCTTTGGCCGGTCAGTTTATCAGTCTGATCAAAGATTCCTCACTGGTCTCGGTGATCGCCATTACCGATCTGACCAAGTCGGGGCGCGAGATCATCACCAGCACCTTTGCCACCTTTGAAGTCTGGTTGACCGTGGCCGCCATGTACCTGGTGGTCACCTCATTGATGTCACAGGTTGTCTTTTACATGGAACGGAGGCTTGCTCTCAGTGATTAAAGCTCAAAATGTCGTTAAGGTATTTTCCGGTCGAGGTGTTGCCGTCCGGGCCGTGGACGGAGTCTCCACCGAAGTGCGGAAAGGCGAAGTGGTGGTGATTATCGGTCCGTCCGGATCGGGAAAATCGACCTTTCTGCGATGCATCAACGGCCTGGAGGCCTTTAACGAAGGTCATATCGTCGTCGACGGCATCGATCTGGCCCATCGCAAGTCCAACATCAACAAGGTTCGGGCCGAAGTGGGCATGGTGTTTCAGCAGTTCAACCTTTTTCCCCACAAGAGCGTTCTTGAAAACCTTACCCTGGCCCAACAGGTGGTGCGCAAGCGCAACCGGGCGGAGGCACAAGACAAGGGGCGTCAACTACTGGAGAAGGTGGGCATTGCCGAAAAAGAGAAGGAATTCCCCTCGCGTCTCTCCGGCGGCCAGCAACAGCGCGTGGCCATTGCGCGGGCGCTGGCCATGGACCCCAAGGTGATTCTGTTTGACGAACCGACCTCGGCCCTGGACCCCGAGATGGTGGGCGAAGTGCTTGATGTCATGAAACAACTGGCCCGTGAGGGCATGACCATGGCGGTGGTTACCCATGAGATGGGTTTTGCCCGCGAAGTGGCCGACCGGGTGCTCTTCATGGATCAGGGCAAAATGGTCGAAGAGGGAACGCCGGAGCACTTCTTCACCGCCCCCGCCATGGATCGCACCAAACTGTTTCTAAGCCAGGTGCTGTAGCCCGTCGCGTATTCAACCGCGACAATGAAACTGGTGCGTGCGTTCCTTGGAAACAGTAGCGGGTTATTGCTTGACAGGTCGAAATTGTTATAATAAGAAAAATCCAATCATAAGATGATTAGATAATTAAAACATAAAAATATTTACGCTTCCTTATTAAAAGCGGAATAATCGTCGATCGGTTTTTTTTGTTTTTTAATCCAACTATCTATGTCAGAGGTAAAAGATGCAAAGTTCAAACTACATTGAGGTAGAGCAGCGTCTCGGCGCACACAACTACAAACCCCTTGACGTCGTCTTGACCCGAGGCCAGGGCGTTTGGGTCTGGGACGTGGAAGACAACGCCTATATGGATTGCCTGTCGGCCTATTCGGCAGTCAACCAGGGACATTGCCACCCCAGGATCGGGCAGGCGATGGTGGAGCAGGCCAAACGATTGACGTTAACCTCCCGGGCGTTCCGCAACGATCAACTGGCCCCGTTTTACAGTGAAATATGTGAGTTGACGGGTTCCCACAAGGTGCTGCCCATGAACAGCGGGGCCGAAGCCGTTGAAACCGCCATCAAAACGGTGCGCAAGTGGGGCTATACGGTTAAGGGCGTGCCGGAAAACCAGGCGGAAATCATCGTCTGCCAGGATAATTTTCACGGCCGCACCATCTCCATTGTCAGTTTCAGCACCGATGACGGCGCCCGAAGGGGCTTTGGCCCTTTTACGACCGGGTTCAAAGTGATTCCCTATGGCGAGGCCGAATCCTTGGAGGCCGCCATCACCCCCAACACCGTCGGGTTTCTGGTGGAGCCGATTCAGGGGGAAGCCGGTGTGATCATTCCGCCGGCGGGTTATTTGAAAAAGGTGCGTGAGATCTGCACCCGCAACAACGTGGTGCTCATCCTTGATGAAATTCAGACCGGTCTCGGCCGCACCGGCAAGCTGCTGGCCGAAGAACATGACGGCATTGAGGCTGATCTGACCCTGGTGGGCAAGGCGCTCTCCGGCGGTTATTATCCCGTATCCGCCGTTCTTTCCAACACCGAGGTGATGAGTGTGCTCAAACCCGGCGAGCATGGCAGCACCTTCGGCGGCAATCCGCTGGCCTGTGCCGTGGCCCGTATGGCGCTCAAAGTCTTGATTGAAGAGGAGATGATCGAAAATACGACTGAAATGGGCGCCTATTTCAAGCAGGGGCTTGAGCAGATCAAAACCGATAAAATCAAAACCGTGCGCGGAAAAGGCCTGATGCTGGGGGTGGAATTTCATCCCGAGGTGGGCGGCGCCCGGCAGTTCTGCGAGAAGCTCAAGACAAAAGGGTTGCTGTGCAAGGAGACCCATGACCACATTATCCGGTTTGCGCCGCCCCTGGTCATCACCCGGGAGCAGGTGGATTGGGCCTTGGAACGCATCAGTGCGGTCATCAGAGATTAGGGGCCGGACCGGAATCGTCAAGGATCCATATTTCGTTATCGAGGATTTGTCAGGTTGAAGAATGATATTGCGTCATTCAAGGTCAACCGACGAATAAAGAGAGGATAAAAACGTGTCAAATGCCCTGTTTTCCATATCGGCACCGAAAAACGAGCCGATTTTTGATTATGCACCGGGGTCGGTTGAGAGAGGATGTCTTGAGGCGGAGTTGAACCGCCAGTCCGGCCGTACTCTTGAGATCCCGCTGGTTATTGCAGGAGAGGAGATCCGTACCGGCGACGTCGGACAGGTGGTCATGCCCCATCGGCGGGAGCATGTGCTGGCCACATACCACAAGGCGGGCGAAAAGGAGATCCGGCTGGCGATTCAGGCCGCCCTGGATGCCAAAAGCGCGTGGGAGGCTTTGCCCTGGATCGATCGCGCGGCCCTGGCCCTCAAGACGGCCCAACTGATTTCCGTCAAATATCGCTATATCCTAAACAGCGCCACCATGCTCGGCCAGTCCAAAAACGTGTACCAGGCGGAGATCGATTCCACCTGTGAGCTGGCTGACTTTTTGCGGTTCAACGCCTACTTCATGTCCCAGATCTACCAGAATCAACCAGCCTCCACCCAAGACGCCATCAACCGCGTGGAGTATCGCGCTCTGGAGGGGTATGTGCTGTCGGTGACGCCGTTCAACTTTACCGCCATTGCCGGTAATCTGTGTACGGCACCGGCGCTGATGGGCAATACCGTGGTGTGGAAACCCGCGTCCACGGCCCTATTATCCGGTCACTACCTGATGCAGTTGTTTAAAGAGGCCGGATTTCCCGACGGCGTCATCAATTTCATTCCGTGCAGCGGTGCCGATATGGGCCGGTTTGCCCTGGAAGATCCCCATTTGGCCGGTATTCATTTCACCGGCTCCACCAGTGTGTTCCAGTCCATGTGGCGGCAGGTCGGCGCCAACATTGAGACCTACCGGTCCTATCCCCGGATCGTCGGTGAAACCGGCGGTAAGGATTTTGTGGTGGCTCACGCTTCGGCCGATCCGGATGTCTTATGCACCGGCTTGATCCGCGGGGCCTTCGAATACCAGGGGCAGAAATGCTCCGCCGCGTCAAGGGCCTATATCCCGGAATCCCTGTGGCCCGCGTTGCGCGATGGGATGGCCGCCGCCCTGGATGAGATCACCATGGGTGATCCGCGAACATACGGCCATCTTGTCAATGCACTGATCGATAAAAAAGCCTACGACCGGGTCATGGGATATATCGATATGGCCCGATCGTCGGACAAGGCCGAGATTGTTTTCGGCGGCACGGGTGACGATGCTCAAGGCTATTTCATTGCCCCCACGGTGATTCAGGTCAGCGACCCCAAGT
>JBFFHG010000004.1:0-18399 GCA_041557055.1 Desulfosarcinaceae bacterium | reverse complement strand
GCCTGATCGCTGATCTGCAATACATTTTTCAAAGAACCATAGAGCCGATCAGACCGGGAAGAAAATACCCTCGTAATCATAAGGCCAGATCGAGAAAATTCTTCCCCCAGTACAAACCGATCGGTTAAGTTAATGACATTGCATAACCGGGTGCAGAAACGGCCGCGGCGGAATGATTATGGTCGCACCGTTCAGATGATTTATTGCGGCTCCATACTCCATAACGGCTCCGATGTTGACCATATCCTCGCCATCTTGGTTGACAGTTCCGCGCAGAAGCCCCACAAAAGCCTTGTCGGCCATGATCCTCTGGGTAATGGCGTTGAGGAGGAAGCCGGTGTCGATGAGGGCCTTGCTGGAGCCTTTGCGCGCGATCGTGCTTTCAGCGAGTTTGGCAAAAGGCCGGCCGCCGGGGGCTTGGGAGCGGATGCCGCGCTGTATTTCGCGCACCAAAAATAGGGCATTTCGGATTGTTGCCTGGCGTAGGGCATTGGCTATTCGCGGCCTCATGCCGGCGTTAAGCCTGGCGCGGGCCTTGTCCCAGTCGCCTGTGCGCCTAACGCCCATGGAGTTTGACCAATTGGAGAATTTTGTGGGTGGCGACGCCGAAAAAGTGCGCCGGTTCGACACTTTGAATTTTATAAGTCCCGCTGTCTGTTACCAGCCTGTCTTCTCCCAAAACGTCGGCATCAGGCAGCACATCGGCCACAGCGTCGATTTTCCCCGAGAGTTCTTCAGGCGGGGTTTCATCCAATTCCAACGGAATTTCGGCTATATCGATGTAGGTGGCGTCATCGGAGCCGTAAAGCCGCTCGCCGGGTACCATGCGCTGAACCACGGCCGTCTGCCTTGAAGCAAGGATCAGCCGCGCCACGTCGGCTGCAGCTTGAGCCCTTTCCCGCTCGGTCAGCAACATCGGCGGCGTTTACCCTGTCCGTAGATCAAGGGGGACAAATTGCTTGGGGTAATGATGTAGGAATCTTCATCTATTTGCGTTTCAGGTCGTAATTCGCCCAACTGCTCACGATAGTCTGCCAGCAGGTCGGCTTCCAGTTTGGCCCAATGGCCGGGTTGGCCGGTCTTGTCCACGCGCTTGTCACCACTGGAAAATGAAAACGCGTTTGCAGTGGCCGCGCGCATAACCTGGCAGGCATGGACTTGGGCTAAAATTGACATCAGTTCGTGGGCGGCATCATCCGGTGTTGGGCTGATATCACCATTGAGGATTGAATAATTGATCTGCAGGTCCTTTCCCACGCGGAAAACAGCCTTGCGGACGCATCTTTCCAGTGTCGGATCCTCGAAAAGCGCTGCGCCCGAATCCGACAGGTCCAGGCGCAGGTCGGCGATCAGATCAGTTAGCAGCACCTTGCAGGTCCTCCAGGCGGCTTTTGAGCGCCTCGATCACCGTCCGGCGCTTTTCGGTCTCCAGGTGGCCCTTGAGCGTATCCGGATCGGCTTCGGCGTTGACCCGGGAGATGGCTTCCGTCGCGGAAAGCTTGCTCAGGTCAACGGTATCGGATCCATTGACATGGTCTACGGCATCTTTCTGATCCGTAGGTTCATTGGGGTTGACGGCGGCCAGATATCCCTTTTTCAGGGCCGATTCGATCTGCCGGGTACCCTTTTCGATATCGACCGTCTGGCCGGGCTTCAATTTGAGGCCGGCATCCGGAATAACCAGAATGCCTTGCCGGATATTTTTAATGGTGAGCATGAGCTATCCCTCCTTATCTATTATGGCACCAGCTTGACCTTGGCCAGGATGTCCGGCCGCGTGATCCCCTGGCCGATTTCAGACCAGACCAGCCAGCCGGTCTTAAAGCGCGTCTTCTGGTCGATGGACTCGGTTTTCAGGTTCTCGCGCACCGGGAGCTTGCCGACTTCCTCGTCGGGCACGATGATGATCTCGTCCATGGGCATGGCGGCGGTGAGCAGGATGCCGCCGGTGCCGTAATTCTTGATGACCCCTTTCTGGCGCAGCTCCAGCTTGGTCTGAGGGTCCAGGTTCCAGCCGCGCATGTCGTTAAAGCGCCGGCCGCGCATGACGATGTATTTCACCGAAAGCTCCAGGTCCTCGATGATGGAGATGGCTTCGTTGAGGGCCTCTTCGGTGACCTTGTCGCCGGTCACTTCCACGGTGTTAATAACGGGAATGGCCGAGGAGATCACCGTGACGGTGCGCCGGTCCATCTCTTTGCGGATGGCGCCGGCCGCACCGGTCTGGATGTCCATCAGGGTGCCGATGTTGCCGTGCTTGAGCACGGAGATGTCCACCATGGGATTGGAGTGGATGCGGTTGGTGGGAAACTCCACCTCATCTTTTCCAAGCTCCTGTTCCTGGGCCTCACCGTCCTTGCTGATCCAGTGGGCCTTGACCGTGGGCTTTTTCTGGTAGACCGGCCGTTCGCCCTTGGGCAGGGTGTGCCGGGTGAGCAGTAGCGAGGAGATCTCCTTGCGCTTGATCTCCTGCTCGATGGGCGCGGCGATGGCGGCGGCAAGCGCACGCATGCCCTCGGGCGACTCGAGCGCCTCGCTCATGAGCCGCGCCATGGTTTCCATGTATTCCTGGGAGTGTATGTTGATCGGATTGGTTTTCATATGCATGGGCTCCTTGGGTTAGATGAGAAGGCGGAACTTCAGGATACCGCCCGAAACGGAAACGGCCTGGGCGATGACCTGGTCATTGGATCCGCCGCCGTTGGTCAGGCGTCCGTTGGCCGAGACCACCAGGTCGTCACCGGCGCTGATGGTGCCTTCGAAGACGTCGGTCTCGTAGACGCCGCCATTGCAGTAGATGCCGGGCATCTCGCCGGAGGCGTAGTTTTTGATAAGGATGCCGAAAGAGCGCAGGCCGGGATCGGTGTTGACGGCGAACAGGTCGTCGCCGGCCACCCGGACCACCTGGCCCAGCTGCCCGTCGCCCTGGATGTGGCCGTCACCGTAAGCCAGGCCCCGGTGACACGGATTGATGAATGCCATGGTATTTTCTCCTTATGTGTCGAGTTGCAGGGTTTCGTCGGATTCTTCGCCCACGCGGTTGCGGTAGGCGGCCATGAAGCCGCTGCGCAGCCGGTCCTCCAGGGAGAGTTTGCGGTCGTCCACGTCGCGGGGGCGCACACCGGCATCGCTGCGAAGGGGTTGATCGTCACCGGACTTGGCGGCTTTTTTGCCGTTTTCGTCGTCCTTGCCGGCCGGCGTGTCGTCCTTTCCATGCTTGGCGCCCTTGGTCATGCGCTCGTAAGCGGCTTCGGTGGCGGCAAAGGCCTCGTCGGACATCTCGGACAGGCGCTTGAGCTCTCCTTCACGCTCCTCGTCGCTGGCAAAGGCAAGGCCCTTTTTCTCCAGCCTGGTCAAAAGCTTCTTGGCCCGGGAGCGGCAGGCCGCGGCCTTCTGTTCGGCCTCCAGCTCGTCGATGCGCTTTTGCAGCTGGGCCACCTGGGCCTTGAGCTGGCGGTTTTCCTTTTCAAGCTCTGTGACGCGGGCGGCGGGGTCGTCGTCCTGGGCCTGCGGCTTTTTCTTGGCCGCATCCGTGTCGGACTTGGACGGATCGTCGTTGGTCTTGGTTTTGTCTTCCATTGCGGGATCTCCTTTTACTTGGGATTGAATCGTATCTTCTACAGAGGCCACCTGCAGGATCCGAGCGTTTTCGTCCGCCCCTTTGCGGTCAAGCAGTCCTAAACCTGTGAAGGTGACGCCGTGCAGAATTTCATAGACGGGTCGTCCGTTGTATTCCCGGCCCTTGAACTTGCGAAGATGGGGGCAGTAATCTGCCTTGTTGGTAAAGCGCTTCTGGCAGATGGAGCACTCGCCTTCCTGGTAGTCGCACTCCATGGAAACCTGGGAGATGATCCCGCGCTTCATCAGCTTGTAGGCCAGCCGCGCGGCCGGGGTGTCGTTAACATAGAGCTCGCCCACACATTCCACCCGCCCGCCGCTGTCGTCTTCCAGGTAGTCGGCGGCCACCACGCCGCCCACGATGTCGTTGAACTCCTGGGAGTGCTGCAGGTCGATCTTCTTGTTGACCGCCGTCATGTGGCGGCCGGATAACTCCTCTGCTGTAAAGTGATCACCGTTCTTGTTGGTACCGGTCCGGCACAGGATGAAGCTGAACTGGGGGTCGCCGGCCGTGCCCACGTCCATGGCGTCGGCGGTCAATTCCTCTGATCCACCTATACTGATCTCCACAGGGATGCTGGTGTGAAAATTGGCGGCCGCGGCCAGAGGCACCGGTTTTTCTCCAACCTGCTCATCAGCTTTGGACTTGGAGGCCGGGGTGCAGATGAACAGGCGCTCCTTGGCGTTGGAGGCCTCGCCATGCCGGGAGGTGATGGCGTAATGGTGATCCTTGGACTGCATGCGGCTTTGCTTGCCCAAAGAGCCGATGATCTTGCGCATCTCCTGCTCGTTGGGATAGGCATGGTCCCGGTAGGAGATCAGCCAGTGCGGGATATGTTTGGCATTGCAAAGAAAAGTTTGGAAAAACTCATTGGCGTTGGCCTTGGTGACGGTCTGGTGATCGGTTTCGTAATACTTGACCTTGGTGTCCTTCTTGATCGTCAACCCGTCCCAATAGGTCATCAGCCCTTCTACGAAATGGTAAGCCCGCTCGTAATTGGTGGTAGAAAACTCGGTGGCATAGGGCGGATCGAAATAGGCCAGGTCCGCTTTCACCTTGGGCAGCAGCTCGTTGATGTCCTGCCGGTAGGCCTTGTTTTCCTTGCCGTTGTCGAACACCAGGGCGTTGATGCGCACCAGGTTGTCCTTGAAGCGCTTTTTGAACTCCTCGGGCGAATCCTGGCGCTTGCCGTAGTCGGTGGAGGAAGAAAAGTGGCCGAACCCGCCCTTGCCGCTCATGCAGGTCTTGCCCAGGGCGAACAGGGCGATGTCCTTTTTGAGGCCCGACAGCTTGTCGCAGTTGGCACGCAGGGTGTCGATCAGGGCATGGACGCCCTTGGCGAAAAAGATACCCTTGAAATTGTCTTGGACAAAAGTCTTCGCCTTGGCGTTGTCGGCCAGAAGCGCTTCGATCTCCTCGTCGGTAACGCGCGTCCCATTGTTCTCGATAATCGCCCGGGCGGCGTGGTGGCAGTAGTGCAGCCGGTCGTTGGCGATCACCCGCAGTCCCTTGGACTTGTACATGTAAGCCACAACAGCAGAGCCCGAAAAGGCGTCGACAACGGTGCCGACGCCCTCGGGGGTGTGCTTCCAGATCCAGTCGACCAGCTTCTGCTTGCTGCCGATGTAGTTGGTGATGTACTTGGGGCGCTTTTCTGGAGGGGTCTCTTCAGGAGTCTTCTGTTCGGCCGCCTCGCTCCCGAGATCATCGGGATCGATGGACAGCGCCGCATCGGTCTCCAGTAAAAACGCCAGCCGTTCAAGATCAGTGGCAAACAGTTCCATCAATGTCTCCGGTAAGTTTTCTCTGCCCGCCCTCAACCGTGAGGCGGGCTTTGGACGGTTACTTACCGGGGTGGTCGGCAATGTGTCGGAAAGGATCCTATATTTTCTTCAAGCGGCCGGCTTCGACTACGGGTAAATTCGTACAACGACAGAAAGGATGAGCCGGCTGCTGGGGAAATTTATCTATGGAATACTTCTTTCCGTCCAGGGGGCCGCACACCGGGCAGGTCCGCTCGTCTTCCATGGTCATCCACTCCAGCTTATGGATGCCGACTTGCTGGTGGAACTTGAGCCGGCCCATGTTGTGGGCGCGCAGCACCTCGGTGCGGGCGATCATCTCCATGCGGTACTGGGCCTTGCTGAACACCCGGGTGCCGGCCTGGCGGAACGAGTCCTTGTAGATCACCACGTGGCCCAAGTCGCGGACGATGTCATCGGTTCCTTTTCCCTGGACGATGCCCTGCATGATGACCCGCTTGATGCCGTCGGAAAGTTCCCGCTGGACATCGCCGGCCAAGGTCAGGTTGTACTGCGCCATGAAGTCCAGGGCGTTGGTGTCCACGATGGAAAAGACCTTGGTGGCAAGCTTGTCGATGCCGGCCGGCGTGAGATCGGCGTAAAACGGCAGGGCCGCTACGGCCAGTTCCTCGATTCCCTGGCTGATGCCGAGCGTGAAGGCTTGCTTTGTGCTTTTTTTGAAAATGAGAGTCTGGTCGCTCTTGAGCCGTTTGATGATGTCGTCCAGTTCGGCCTGGAGTTTTTCCAGGCCTTTGAGGGCCGCGAGCTTGTTATCCGGCAGGGAACCCAGGGTGCGGTATTTTAAGATGGCCTTGGCGACCTCTTTTTCGGCCTGGTCCAATGATCGGGTGAGTTGGGCGGTGACCTGGTCGGTGTAACGGTTTCGGGCGGACAGGCTTTTGAGGACGGCCGCCCGGATGCGCCGGGCAAGATCGGACGGCATCACGCGGAACCGCGGCGGTCGATGAAGCGGCAGACCGGGCCGTCGGCATGGCGCTCGCTGTGGTGGACCTTACAGTGATCGGCGTCCGGCTTGAAGTGGCTGCACGCGCTGCAGGTCTCGGATTGCCCAGTGGCCGCCAAATCCGCCGGTAAGCCATGGCCGGCTTCGGAGGTCGCTTCGCCCTCCTCTACGGGAATGCCGAGCATCTTGCGGGCGCGGGGCACGCTCAAGATGCCGGCGACCACCATGTCCACCACCGGCTTGACCTGTTTTTCGTCCATCAGGTCGATGTCCTTGCGCTCGTTCTCGCGGTTGGCGGCCTCGATGTCCGGGTCAAGGTCCATCTTGATCTGCAGACTGGAGCGGCTGATCAGCTTGCGGTCGTAAAGCTCGATGAGCAGCTTCTTGAAATCCACGGCATCGGAGGGATCCAGGTCATTGAAGATGAACTGCAGGGTCTTGTCGCCGTGGCCGTGCAGCTCCATCCAGTCGTCGAAGACCCAGTCCAGCAGCCTGCGGGCGGCCTGCTTGATCTCGCGGATCATGACCATCATCTTTTGCAGGCTCACCGAGGCGGTGGCAAAGTTGGGACCGTCGCCGGTGACCAGTGAGCGGGACAATCCCAGGGCCACAACGATGTCTTCCTTGACCTCCTTGACCTTGTCTTCGACCTTGAGCACCTGGCCGTCGGTGCCGTGGGTCTCCACGGTCACGTAAAAGGGCACCACCAGCCCGCTTTTCATGTCCATCTTGTTGACCATGTCGCGGACCTGCTCGAGCATCTTCTGGTCGGGCATCACCATCTTCTGGCCGAAGGCGCCGCCCACCTTGAGCAGCCGAAAGGGCGTGGCCCAACGCTTGGCGATGGCCTGCTCGGCCCGGCGGTAGTCGCGCAGAAGTTCGATGGACTGAAAGGCCGGCAGCACCAGGGAATTGCCCCGCGGCGAAAAGGCAGGCGCGTCCCACTTGAGATGGATCACTTGGTCCACCGGCAGGGGGATGGGCTCTCCGGCGCCGGTTTCTTCCGGAAACTGCTGAGCTTCGGTCAGCTCGCCCTGGGCGTACTTGACCTTGACCGAGACCGGGTTGACGCAGACCAGTTCGTCGATATCCCGGCCCGACTGGGCGTACCGCTTGAATCCAACGGCATCGCCCTTGACAAGGAGCTGCAGGATCATGTCCTTGACGAACTGGGAAAGGTTGAGCCGGTAGGCCGCCTCGGTGGCCTCCTCTTTGAGCTTGTCATCGTCGCCGGCGATCTTGATCTCGTCTCCCACGGCAAAGGTGCGCCAGGAGTTGACACAGTTTTTCACCAACGGCTCTTCGACGTAATATTCCCAGGCCTTGCGGGCGCGCTCTTCCCAAGTGGCCGGGACCGCCTCGGAGGCATTGACCTTGCTGAAGGCGGCCGAATCCAGGGCGGCGGCCGCGGCCATGGGCGCGATGATAAAACCGGTTGCGTCAGTGCCGGAATGGTCTTGTTCGGGTTGGGCGTTGCTTTCCAAGTAATTCCTTTCGATCAAGTCGACGTAAATGGGCACAAAAATGGCTTGTGCCGGATGAGGCTTCATGATGAGGGTTACTTACCGGGGAAGGGTGAAAAGCGTCGGCTGGAGGAGGACATATGCAGCGAGCTTAGTCTTCGTTAAAATTCCATGCGTCGATCTATAACGATTATTCTCGTTGATTGTCAAAATATAATTATATTTCCCGAACTATAACTGTTTTTCCCGTTTTAGCCAACAATGCAAAAATTGGTCATCCTGTAATTGTTTTTCTTGACTTATTCCAAAATATAACGATAATTTTCGTTTGATAACAGTTTTTCCGGAGAAGGCATGGCAGAAAACGATCAGGAAAAAATAATATACAGACCAGCAGGGTATGCGGCTCTCGTCGAGAGGTATGAACTTGATGTCATACCAAACTGGCATAAGTCCTTGGTGACCACCAGCGGCATCCATCGGATTGACTTGCAGGCTGGGGTTATCGAAGAAGTTTACCCGCCTAAGTACTGGCCAGGGGATACATTGGGAGGCCATCTCGAATTTGCACTCAAATACGACGGGACAAATCTGGCGATCCTGGCCGGCGTGTTTCAGAAGGCCGCGGAGGAAGATTTTCTCGAATATGTCCGGTCTAAACCGACCGGCAAATACGCCAGGCGATTGTGGTTTTTTTACGAGCTGCTGACAGGGAAGATGCTCGCGATGGATGACCTGCAGCGGGGCAACTACGTCGATCTGCTCGAACAGGCTGAGTACTATACGGTCACACCGGCCCACCAGATTCGACGACAACGGGTCAACGACAACTTGCTGGGCGACATCCGATTCTGCCCCATGGTTCGTCGCACCGACGCCCTACGCATCTTTGAAGCGGCCGACCTGCCCAATCGATGCCGGCAAGTTGTGTCCGAATATTCTCCGGAAGTATTGAAGCGTGCGCTCGGCTACCTCTATACCAAGGAGACCAAGTCTTCCTTTGAAATAGAACATATCAAGCCCTCCTCGACACGCACCGAGCGTTTTGTGAAACTGCTCCAGATGGCGGAGCAAGATGACTATTGCCGGAAAGAGCAATTGATAGATGTTCAAAACCGCATTGTCGATGATAGGTTTCGCGATTCCGATTACCGATCGACGCAGACGTACGTCGGTGAAACGGTCGCCTGGCAGAAGGAAAGGATTCATTTCGCATGCCCGAAGCCGGAAGACCTGATCAGCCTTATGGATGGTCTGACAACGACCCATGAACAAATCAGCCACGGGGATGTATCTCCGGTCATTCACGCTGCTGTCATCGCCTATGGATTCGTTTTTATACATCCGTTCGAAGACGGCAACGGCCGCATCCACCGTTTCCTGATCCACAACATTCTTGCCCGACGCGGTTTTACACCCGAGGGTGTGATGTTCCCCATATCGGCGTCAATGCTTAAGAACCCGGTCGATTACGACGCTTCCTTGGAGGCGTTCTCCCGACCGCTCATGCCCCTGGTGGAATACACCCTCGATGAAGACGGCCGTATGACCGTACACAATGAGACGGCCGTATGGTACCGTTTTATGGATATGACTCCTCAGGCAGAGGCGCTTTTCCGATTCATCGAACAGACCATAGATACCGAGCTCGCAGGCGAATTGGCGTTCATCGCCAACTATGACAAGACCAAAAAGGCGGTCCAGGAGATCGTGGACATGCCCGATCGGCAAATCGATCTTTTCATTCGTTTCTGCCTCCAAAACAATGGCCGGCTGTCTGCAAGGAAACGCACGAGCCACTTCGATTTCCTGTCGGATGAAGAAGTCGCCCACATGGAGCAAGCTGTTCAATCCGCCTATGGTAACACCACCCCAGGTGCTGAATAAGGAACGCAAGGGTATGCGGCTTTTGCTGATCAGCGATACCCATGGCAAGCTCTGCACCATCAACGAACTGTCATCCCGGGTGCAGGCCGACACGGTCATCCACGCCGGAGATTTCGGATTTTACGATGACGGAAGTTTCGAGCGCCTTTCGGATCGCGAGCTACGGCTCCATGTTACGCATTCCGACCTGCCGCGTGCCGAAAAAGACAATCTCCTGACTCTGTCTCGTATTGATTTGATTGCGCAGTCACGAAGGCTCCGTCTGCTCGGCGAGTTCCAGTCTTACATCGACGGAAGGGAGTCATTCCAGGTGCCGGTGTACGCCGTATGGGGAAACCACGAGGACAAGGAGGTTGTCGAGCGGCTCTTCAGCGGGGATGTCTCGGTCGCGAACCTTCACATGTTGCACCATCGGCAAGGGTATCGCGTCGGCCCGGCATATGTATACGGGCTCGGCGGCAATCTGCTTCCTGGCTCGAAGATGATGCAACGGCCGATCGCCGGAGGTGGTGGCAAGATCTGGAGCACACTTTCCCAATATGCCGAGCTGGTGGAAACTATCGATAGGGATGCGCCTCCGACCGGTCCACGCCTTTTTGTCTCCCACGTGAGCCCGGGTAAAGAACCTTTTGTGGAACTTATCGGCGCGCGAACAAGAGCCGATTACACCATAAGCGGCCACATGGGCGCGCCAACCTGCATGGTTTGGAATGCATTTGCGGTGAGTTCCGTCGATGAAGCCCAACAAAGGCTCCGAGACGGCTTTGCCGCTATAAAAGTTGTCTGCGTGCAACCGGTACCCCCATGGGCGGAAAAGGCCCTTGCATCTGTCGAACAAATTCCGCAGGAAACCATCGCCATGGGAAGAGGAATCAAAGCACCTCGATGGTACCGGGAAATGACCCATATCAATCTCCCGGATGCTCATATCGGTTACGCTGTCATGGATATCAATGGGGATAGGATAAGGATTCAAAGCTTCGCTAGATAAACACCGGATCGGTGAACACGGGCTTAAGGGACACTGTTTCTTCGCCGATGGGGTCGAGGTTACCTTCCTCGCGCACCAGCATGGCGCAGCGGACGGCATCGATGATGTGGTCGTTGCCCTTGGAATAGATGACCTTGCCGTCACGCAAGGTGTAGGTGTGGGTGGTGAACTGGTCTTCCACCTCTAAGTCCTCGGACGGGAGGATGATCTGCTTGCGCTGCATGGCGCCGTTGATCAGGCTGGTCATCAGCTCCTTGGTGCGCTTTTTAATCTCCTTGCCGTCGCGCACCGCCAGGCGGGTCATGCCGCCAAAATCGTATCCTTTCAGGCGGCCCTCTAGCTCCAGCCCCTTGTACTTGTCCAGGGTGAGCAGTTCCTGCACCACGGCAAGGCCGTTGCCGCCGTTGTCCACGCCGGTGCCGGCCGGGGTGAAGTAGCGCTCCAGCAGGGCGATGACCTGGGCGATGTGCGGATAGGCCACGTGCTCCAGGTGCAGGCGCAGGATCATCTTGAGCAGGCTGCGCTCACCGATCTCCATCTCCTGGAAGACCACTAATTCGGTGGGATCGTTGGTGTAGCCCAGGTCGCCGCCGATCCAGAACAGGCCGGACCGGGGCGTCAGGTTCAACAGCATCTCCAGGCGGTCGTGGGCTGCCTCTTCGGTTTCGCAGTCGCGCAGCTCGCTGTCGGTGATTACGATCTTCTGATACTCGATCACCTCCTGGCGGCACAGGTTGAACTGCTCGACATTGAAGGCACCGTAAGACGGCTTGCCATGTTCGCCGGCCACCTCGTGCTGCCAGCCGGCGCTGTCGCGACCGCCGTAAAACTCCAGCAGCTCGGCCTCGCGCTCGGCGTTCCAGTTGGGATTGAGCCAGGAGGGCCAGCGGAACACCGTGAACTGCTCGGACAGCGTCAGCCGGTAATAGGTGGTGTCCCGAAGGCCGTTGGGCGTGGAATAGATACGCAGCCGTCCACCGGACTTCAAACATTGGCGCAGGGCCTTCCAAGCCCGCTCGGTGAGCCAGGCGCCTTCATCCACCCAAATCCTTTGCACGTGCAGCGAGCGGAAGGCGTCGCCGTATGCACCGGCGGGCCGGAAGTAGAGTACCGAGCCGATAGTGAACTCCAGGCGAAAGTACGGCTTGCGGTGGATCTTGGGTTTGCCGTACTTTGTCAGGGCCACGCTGTTCATCAGGTCGGGGTTGGTGTCGAGCTGGAACTCGATCTCCTCGATGATGGTGTCCAGGTGGCCCTGGTGCGGTGCGGCGACAAGACCCTGGCCGCCGCGGGTGGTGAAAGCAAAATGCAGGGCGTCTGCCGCAATGCATTGGGTCTTGCCGATATCGCGACCATCCAGGTGGATGATGTTCCTGTCTGCGCATCGCAGGTCATCCACCTGGTGGTCCCAATAGATGCGGCCGGAGCCGTCCCGGTTGAACAGGTAGGCCTGGCCCCACAACACCGGATCGCGCAGGGTCTCGGCCAGCTTGCGCTCCTGGGCCGTGATCCCGGCCATCAGCCCGATTGGCCTCGCATGGAGGTGGCCAGGATAGTGCCGACCAGCTGCACCAGCACCTGCTGGACTTCCTCACTGGCCTGCACGCCGCGGCCAGCCTGCTCGATGCCGGCGATGGCCTTGTCCAGCTCCACCCATTCGCGGTATTCCTGTTTGGCGGTTTCCAGCTTGTCCAGGGCGCCGTCGATCTGCCCGGCGGCCAGGTCCGCACCGATCTTGACCAGGGCCTTTCCGGCCTGGCGTACCACTTCGCTGTTTTGTTCCAGGATTGTCTTCATTTGGCAGCCTCCTTTTCTTCCCCGTTGGCCCAGCGGTCCAGGGCGTTTGCCGCAATCTGCAGCCGCATGCCGATGCCGATCAGACGGCCCGCATCGGCCCGGCCGCTTTCGGCCAGGGCCTTGTTGGCCTCAGTCACGTACTCGGCGGTGTAGCGGTTGACCACCGACACGGCCGAGCGTATCTCCTCGGGCGGCTGCGAGGTGGCACACCCGCTCACCGCAAAGGCCAGGGTCAGCACGGCCAGCCATTCCAATACTTTTTTCTTCATGTTCTGCTCCTTTCTTCTATCGTTGAAATTAATTACCGCAAGACATCATTAACTACTTGATTTTAATCGTCTTCCAAGCGTGATTGGATATGACGCGGGGCGATCCCGCAAAACACTGCAACCTGAAAGGAAGACAAAAGCATGGACAGGAAAGCCAACCAGGAAAAAGCCCTTGCCGCCTACCGGGAAAGACAAAAGCGCATCGCCACCCTGCTCTCCAAGATCCAGGACAAGCTCGCCAGGCATGCCGGGCCGATGGTCTGCTGGGGCCATGTGGGCGATCTCGGGCATGTCGAAGAACTGCTCAATCAGATCGACACCTTTTTGAACTGATGCACCAACAAACTCACAGGAGGAAAAATCATGACCGAACACAGCTTTGAACAAACCGCCAAGGACTTCATCGAACATCTGCGCCAGACCGGCAAAAAGGAAAGAACGCTTTACACCTATTCCAAGGACCTGGAACAGGCCGGCGCCTTCTTCGGCAAGGATAAACCGATCGCCGGCATCCAGCCCTTTAACGTGGGCAAGTTTTTCAAATCCGACGCCCTGCTCAAACTGGCCGACGGCAGCGACCGGGCCGAACGCACGGTGGCAAAGACCATGCGCGTCTTTCGCATGATGATGATCTGGGCCAAGGAAACCGGCCGCATCGAGACCTTGCCCCTGCCCAAGAGCACACCCATGGGTCACAGCAAAATCAAGGCAGAGAACGATGACCAGCAGCAATAGCAGCGCCGACCTAAGCATGCTTGCGGCCCTTACGGCCTTCTGCGCCCGACTGGCGGCCGAAGACAAGTCTCCGGGGACCATTGCCGCATACCGCCGGGACCTTGCGCTTATCGCCCGCGTGGCCGAGCGCGAGGCCCCCGGCCTCTCCTGCAGGCAGGTCACGTCCCTATTGCTGGAGCGGGTGTTCGCATCTCCTGAGATCGTGGAAATCGAAGACGGCCTGCGCTCACCGGCCTCGCTCCACCGCATGAAGGCGGCGGTGCGGGCGTTCTTTTCATGGACGGCCCGGGAGGGCATCACCGCAGACAACCCGGCGCGCACGATCCGGCTGCAGCGCCTCAAGCGCAAGCCGCCCGGGTTCCTGACCGCCGCGGAAAAAAGGCGCCTGCTCAAGACGCTCAAGGGCCAGGCAGGTCCGGCTGCCCTACGCGACCGGGTGATCATCGAGGTGTTGCTGGGCACCGGGATCCGGCTGGGCGAACTGGCTGCGCTGGACATCAACGACATCGACCTGGACGCCAAGCATCTCAGGGTGCGGGCCAAGGGCAACGTGGTGCAGGTCAAGTTCATAAAGACCGACCTTCGCAGGCTGCTGCGCCGCTACCTGGTTGAACGCGGGCGCCTTGGCACGCCCGATGTCGAGGCGCTCTTTTTGTCCAATCGCGGCACCCGTCTTTGTCAAAGGCAGATCGCCAACCGTTTCGCCCACTGGCTGAACCAGGCCGGTATCGACAAGCACCTGACGCCGCACGGCCTTCGCCACACCTTTGCGACCCTGCTTTACAGCGCCACCAACGACCTGCTGGTCGTCCAGCGCGCCCTGGGACACCGGGATATTTCGACAACCCAGATCTACACCCACCTTGTGGACGGCCGACTGGAAGAAGCCCTCGAGCGGCTTTAGCCCTGCCAAGGCCCCACTCACCGGGAGCGGCAATCGCCGCTCCTTCCTTTGTTGGAACCAGGGTGGATGAGAAATTTTTCTCAATCAAAATTTCCTGGAATAAGGAGTTCCTTGCACTTTCACTCATGCGGCCCCTCCGTAACTGCCTGACTTTTCGTGGTCCGTTTATTGGCCGACGCGGTGTTATCGGAACTTTTTTTCGGCTTTTTCCGGGCAGCCTTCTTCGCTGGTTTCTTTTCGGCGACCTCGGAGACTTTTTCGATCAGGGCGGCCGCCCATTCTGATGGAGATGTCCTGGGGCCTTTGGGCTCTTCACCCTCGCGGGCGACCTTGGTGGTCTTCAGATCCTTCATGTGGCAGCGGATCATGCGGTCCAGGCTTTCCGCGGCCTGGACGTTGCCTTCCATCTGGGCACGCACCAGCTTGACCGAGTAGACACCCACCAGCTCCACCTGGATAAAGTCGCTGGACTTGTTGAACTGGAAATCTTGGTGTAACCGTTCGATGAGCACATCGAACATTTGTTTTTCTTCGGGGGTCAGGCAGCGGTCGGCGAAGATGCCGTGTTTGAGCCGGTTCTTGTTGCCCTCCGGTGCGCCGGTCGGACGCTTGGGCGGCTTGGTCTTGCCCTGGTTCCGGTGCCAGCGGTCGAGGTTTTCTTTGTCGGATTTGCTGGGGCTCACTTGGGATTCCTGCCTGCGGTCGTATATAACTTGTTCTAATAAATCGAGATGCGGGGCGGGAGGCCGATTTAGCCTTCAAAAACACACCGCTTCCATTTCGTTGGTTACTTACCGGAAGCGGCTTCGACCTGTCGGCTTTGGTCCTGTTTTCTTTCGGCGGCCAGGATCTGGTTGACCCGGCGGATGGTCACGCCAGCCAGATCGGCGATCTCCTTGCTGGGGATGCCCTGCATGTGCAATGCGATGACAAGCTGGTGGCGCTCTTTGTAAAAGCGGCTGGGCGTGGGAACCCAGAGGATACCCGTATGATATTGCTGGACTTGCTTGAGCAGTTCGGCGGGCAGGATCTCTTCAGCGTTGGCGTATTTTTTCATTGGTCTTCTTGCTTTCTTTTTAGCCAGGGCTGATCCACATCGGGGTTGAAAAACCGCAGGCGGTTTTCCCGGCCGGCGGTTTCAGAGATGATTTCGATATACCGGGTGGTGATTTCACCGATCCGTCGTGATCCATCCACGAAGCAGACCAGCCCATAGTCCTCACCACAAGGAAACCGGAATCGGCCCTGGTTCTGATAAAGCCGAGCTTCGGCCCAACCCTTGGCCATGGCCTCGTCGCGGATAGCATCCACCTTGGCCACGGCTTCGGAAGTTACTTTCTGCCTGCACTTCCAAGCTTGGCCGGCGGGATAAAGCCAGTCTTTTCTGGCCGGTTCGGCAGATAACGAGGTTTTGGCCTTCGGGGGTACGGGTGGGGTGTAGGATTTCGGGTTAAAATCGCGTAAAGCCTGTTGGAGAGTCTCCTTGCCGAATATTTCGATAGCCATTTCCTGCAAGTTGTTGAAGCGTTCGCGAAGGGTTTCCCAGGCTTTGTCTGAGAGCTTTCCGGCCTTGTGTGCAGCCTGGGCCGCGACCATGCGCGAACGGAACCAGGCAAAATAATCGGGAGATAGTTTCCGGAAAATTGTACCGTCAATTGTGATGTCATCGGGTTGGCTGGTATCAACATAATGAATATCAAGGGGAGTCGAGACATACGGAACAGGCTCTTGGCACGGGTTGGACTCTGGCTGGGAGGATTGCTCCTGCATTGGACAAGCGTTTCTTGGGGTATTATTCGGCAGCATCCCCATTCGGATCATGTTCTTGAGCATGGACGCCATGGATATGGTTCCTTGGATTTTGGTTAACGGTTCTTCACGTTATTTACCGGCTAAGGAATGGATCTGTCGGCCCGGCAAGGCTAAGAGGTGAAGTAGCAAATAAAGGGAAGTGGCGAAATTGTATTGACTTTACAACGGGTTGTGATAGGTATACCTATATATGTTCCAAATCAAAATGCTGATATCCATTTCATCTTGTGCGGTGTTTTTCTGCTGAAGAGCTGATTTGCAGTCGATTTATAATGCCAGTTGGATAACTATATGAGGCCGATTGTGGCTACTTGTGGTAGGTTTTTTTCTCCTTGGACAAGCTTTATCTGAGATCTCTTAGGAGGGAATCGCCATGGACTCCTCCGCTATAATCCTCGGGTTCACGGGACCAATTGCAAGTGGTTGTTCATTTGTGTCTAAAGGATTATCAGAGCAATTCCCTCATTTACAATATTTCAAAGTCTCAAGCATAATAAGAAAAATACTTCGGGAAGAAGGTATAGAGGAACCAACTGTTGAGCAAATGCAAATCAAAGGTAATGAACTTCGGAAATCCCACAGTGAAAGCTATCTGGTTGATGAACTAATTAACCAAATAAATTCAGATCCCCGTTATAAGAATGTGAATGAAATAATAATCGATGGCATTAAAAACGAAAACGAAGTCAAATACTTAAGATTTTATTCAAACTTTTACCTTTTTTCCGTTCATGCAGATAAGGCAATTCGATGCGATAGATCCGTTGACAGAATTGTTGATAGCCCCGAAGAATTTGAGCAGATAGACAAAAGAGATGAGTTGGAGAACGAAACGTACGGACAGCAGGTCAAGAAATGCGATTATTTATCTGACATTATTCTCCTAAACAATGTTCAAATTAGAGATTACCCTTCTACTCCAAAGCGTGACTTTTTAAGCCAAATATATAATCGATATGTATCAAGGATGATGGATTTGAGAGTGAATAATCCATCACCAGATTACCGACCGACAGTAGATGAAATGGCGATGACTTCTGCTTACGTTTTTAGCAAAATGTCAAGCTGCATGAAGAGAAAAGTTGGTTGTGTTGTATTAGATAACAGGGGGATTGGGGCCAGCAATAATCAAAAAGACGGTAAAGAAATAACATCAATGCCATTTGTTGTTTCATCAGGATTCAATGAAGTCCCATTGGGATCAAAGCCATGTATGTTTGAATATGGGATGTGCTACCGAGACTTTTTGCAGCAGGAATACGCCCCAAAGATTCGCCACTGCCCGAACTGTGGCCAGGCATTCGAAGTAAAGGTTGAATGCTATCGATGCAAGAAAGAATATAACGCCTTTATAAAAATGTGCCCCGATTGTCACATGGAGCTTTCTCCGAAAGTTGTATGCGAGAAATGCGGCATGGACATTTACAAGGAATTTTTACCCGGCGCTAAGATGGCAATTGGTAAGCTGTTGGATGTTTGCCGCGCTTTGCATGCTGAAGAAAACGCCCTTCTTGCGCTTGTAAAAAGCTCTGGTAATTCGTCCGAGAATTTAGTACTATACACCACGACGCAGCCATGCAATCTTTGCGCCAACAAAATTGTAGCGTCAGGAATAAAAAATATTGTCTATGCTGAGCCCTACTTTATGCAATCTTCAGAAGACATCCTTAAAAGTGGCGGAGTTGATACTAAAAGGTTTGAAGGAGTAAAAAGTTCGGCCTTTTTCAAACTGTATCAGTAAATTGGAAGGGGGGAAAATGAAAAACAAAGAAAATAACACAGCGGAAACGACAAGAATCAATATTGCACGACCGCAAGGAAACACGGAAAACACTGATGGGCCTCCAATCATGAAGATGGGAGGGACCAATTTTTATACCAACCATGCAATCCGTAAAATGCCTCTTCCAACATTGAATAAGCCGAAATAATCCTTTGTTAACAATTGTTATGAATTTTACGCCGCTTTTTAAGCGGCGTTTCTTTTTTATAAAAATAAGTTTCTGAAATACAATGGTTGTGTTTGCAGCGACTAAAGAAGAATTGCTGTCAAGTTATGGCAAAACGAGGCAGAGTTGTAGCCCCCAAAAATATGGTTTTGAGTATGCTTGAATTGGAGGCTGCCTAATCTTACAAATTCCTTGCGGGGGGTTGCG
>JBFFHG010000003.1:0-18599 GCA_041557055.1 Desulfosarcinaceae bacterium | reverse complement strand
CCCTGGCGACCCTGGCCGGCACCGATACATACCGGGTCCAAGCCTCTGTTCCGGTGGACCGGTTGCATTGGATCGATGTTCCCGGCAACCGGCAAAACGCCGGCGCTCAAGCCCGGATTACTTACAATGGCGGGGCCGTGCGCGAAGGCCGGGTGGTGAAATTGCTCAGCGATCTGGAAACCGAGGGGCGCATGGCCCGTCTGATCATCGCCGTAAACGACCCTTTGAGCCTGAATGCCCTGCAAAACGATAAGCCGGCCATGTTGATCGGAGAATATGTGCGGGTGCAGATCGACGGCCATCGGATCGAAGAGGCCTTTCGGATTCCCCGAGCGGCCCTCAGGGATAACACCCATATTTGGGTTGCGGGCCCCGCGGACCGATTGGAAATCAGAGAGGTTCTGACCCTTTGGCGAGACACCCGGACCGTCTTTGTAAAAGAGGGCCTGCAAGCCGGCGATCGGGTGATTGTCTCCGACCTGGCCGCTCCGGTACCCGGAATGGCCGTCATGGTCGAAAAACATGACCAGCCCCCCATACAGCCTGTTTCAGCCAAGGACTCCCGGCCTGTTAACATCTGAATCGAATCAATCCACCGCGAAAGGCAAATTGCCCCATGCCCCCCCCGCCACGACACAAGCGCACCACCGGACCCGTTGCCTGGATGGCAAGCCATTCGGTCAGCGCCAACCTGCTCATGCTGGTCCTGTTGATCGGCGGTTTGATGATGGGCTATCGCATCAAAAAGGAGGTTTTTCCGGACTTTGATCTGGATATGGTCACCGTCAGCGTTGCCTACCCCGGCGCCAGCCCCGAAGAGGTGGAAAGGGGCATTATCCTGGCCGTTGAAGAAGCGGTCCAGGATATTGACGGCATCAAAGAGATAACGGCAACCGCGGCTGAAGGCTCGGCCAAGGTTTTCGTGGAGGTGCTGGAGGGTGAAGATGCCCAGCAGGTGGGCCAGGACATCAAAAACGAAGTGGACCGGATCACCTCCCTGCCTGAAGAGGCCGAGCAGGTCCGCGTGACCGTGGACAAACGCAAGCGCTATGTCCTCTCCCTGGCCCTGTACGGGGATCAAAGCGAATGGGTTTTGCGGGAGATGGCCGAAATCGTGCGTGACCGCCTGCTCCTTGACAAGGACATCACCCAGGTGGAGCTGGAAGGCGCCCGGGAGTTTGAGATCAGCGTGGAAATTCCCCAAAACAAACTCAGGGCGTATCGTCTGACACTTTCATCGGTGGCCCGGACCTTGGGCCAGGCAGCGGTGGAGATGCCCGGCGGGGCCATCAAGACCGTGGGCGGTGACGTACTGGTGCGTGTTAAAGAGCGCCGCGACTATGCCCATGAATTCGGACTGATCCCCATCATCACGGCAAACGACGGCACGCAAGTGCTTTTGGAAGAGATCGCCGGTATTAAGGAGGGATTTGAAGAGACCGACCGTTACGCCACATTCAACGGCAAACCGGCCATCATGTTGGAGGTCTACCGTGTGGGCGACCAGACCCCCACCTCGGTGGCGGATGCGGTTCATCGTCAAATCGACGAAATCCGGCAGATCCTCCCCCAGGGCCTGGCTATGGAAACGCGCAACGATCGTTCGGAGGTCTACCGCCAGCGCCTGGACCTGATGATGACCAACGGACTTATAGGACTGGGGCTGGTGTTTGTCCTGCTGGCCGTATTCCTGGAGGCGCGGCTGGCCTTCTGGGTCAGTCTGGGAATTCCGATCTCCTTTCTCGGATCGATGCTGATTCTGCCTGTTGCGGGCGTCAGCATCAATATGATCTCCATGTTTGCATTTATCGTCACACTGGGCATCGTGGTGGACGATGCCATTGTGGTGGGTGAAAACATCTATTACCATCGCCAAGGGGGCCTGGGCTGGTTTGCTGCGGCTGTGCGAGGGGCGCGGGAGATCGCCATACCGATCAATTTCAGCGTCCTGACCAACATGGTGGCTTTCATGCCCCTTTTTTTCGTACCCGGTCCGTTGGGCAAAGTGTTCAGGCAGATCCCGGTGGTGGTGGTCAGTGTCTTTGCCGTTTCGTTGATCGAAAGCCTGTTTATCCTGCCCGCCCATCTGGCTCGCCGGCACCGGGCGTCCGAAAAGGGCGTATTCGCCTGGATCAGTGCCCGCCAGCGACGTTTCAGTGATGCGTTCATCACGATGGTGCGGACCAAATACGGCCCGTTTCTCTCCCTGGTTCTGGATTGGCGCTATCTGACCATCGCCATGGCCATCGCCCTGTTGACGATCACCCTCGGTTTTATCAAAAGCGGCCGCATGGGGTTTGACCTTTTTCCAAAAGTGGAATCCGATTACGCCATCGTCACGGCAAGGCTGCCCTATGGGACGGCGATCCAAAAAACGGAAAAAGTACAAGCA
The DNA here is from genome assembly GCA_041557055.1 of Desulfosarcinaceae bacterium. GTDB lineage: Bacteria > Desulfobacterota > Desulfobacteria > Desulfobacterales > Desulfosarcinaceae > JARRKU01. The sequence continues at coordinate 16,207 of JBFFHG010000003.1, read as the reverse complement.
ATGCTGATCCGGTCGGCCCAGGAGGTCGTGGCGATGAATGGCGCGGGTAACCTTACCGAAGGTATCTATGCCTTGCTGGAAGGCAATACCTGCGAAGTGCGCATCTATCTGACGCCGCCGGAGATCCGCCCGGTTTCCACAGCCCGGTTGACCCGGATTTGGCGCGACCATACCGGTCCCATTGCCGGCCTGGAGACCATCAAGTTTGAGTCCGATGCCGGCGGCCCGGGCCGGGGAGCGGCCATTGCGGTGGAGTTGAGCCATCGGGAGATCCAAGTGTTGGAGCGGGCCAGTGCCGAACTGGCCGATGCCATGGCCTACTATCCGGAAGTCATGGATATTGACGATGGATTCTCACCCGGCAAGCAGCAGATCGACTTTAAAATCCGTCCCGAAGGAGAGAGCCTGGGCCTGAAGTCCCGGGACGTGGCCCTCCAGGTGCGCAACGCCTACTATGGCGCGGAGGCTTTGCGCCAGCAACGCGGCCGCAACGAGGTCAAGGTCATGGTCAGGCTGCCCAAATCGGAAAGGGTCACCGAGCAAAGCCTGGAGGAGATGATTTTGCGAACCGCCCAGGGCATCGAAGTCCCCTTGCGGGAAGCCGTGACCTTCAATCGCGGACGCGCCTATACCACCATTGAACGCCGGGCCGGTCGACGGATTGTCACGGTCAGTGCCGATGTCCGGCCGCGCAGCAGCGCCGACAAGGTGTTGACCGCTCTGCTGTCGGATATCCTGCCGGATCTTCAACAAAAACACCAGGGATTGACGTACAGTTTCGAAGGCCGCCAGGCCGACCGCCGCGAAAGTATGCAGGCCCTGTACAAGGGCCTGGCGGTCGCCCTGATCGTTATCTTCGCCATGCTGGCCGTGCCCTTTAACAGTTACATTCAGCCCGCCATTATCATGCTGGCCATCCCGTTCGGCATTGTGGGCGCCATTTTCGGTCATATAATTATGGGATACAGCCTGAGCGTGATGAGCATGTTCGGGGTGGTGGCCCTTTCCGGGGTGGTGGTCAACGATTCGCTGGTGCTGGTGGATTTCGCCAACCGGCGCCGGCTGACCCGTATGCGGGCCCGTGAAGCCCTTCAGGAAGCGGCCATTCATCGTTTTCGCCCCATTATGCTGACCACCCTGACAACTTTCGGGGGACTGGCGCCCATGATTTTTGAAACCTCCCGCCAAGCCAGATTTTTAATCCCCATGGCCATCTCTCTGGGCTACGGCATCTTGTTTGCCACGGTGATCACCCTGGTGCTGGTACCGGCCTTTTATCTGGTCGTCGAGGACCTGAAAAGGGGAGCGCGTTCGGTTTTCAAGGGCAAACCGCTCCTGACGGAAAATAAAAAGCCCGGTCCCGGATGAATCCTTAAACAGAACCGGCACCCTGCCGATAAAAAGAGATAAATGATGGTTTCGACGGCCCCCGGCAGGGATAATATTGGCGATTGCCGCATGATCACGGGTCAGGCCGAACCCGCCTTGCGGCCCTTGGGCACAGATATGCAAAACGATAATTGCGAAAAACAATTCAAGCGGATACGTGGATTTTTGCGCAATACCCGGGCCCGCATTCGCACTCTGATGAACATGGCCGCTGCAAAGTCGACGGACGATGAAAAAAACCGCCTGCGGTATTACACCCTTTTTTTGCTGCTCGGGCTTCCGGCTGTGGTGGGCTACGGCCTCTACGCCCTTTACCAGGGGGAGTACCTCATGTGCGGCTTTATTTTCATAACGGGTGTCTGCTTATGCACCGGCCTGCTCCTCCTGCACAGGATGAAACGCGGTCTCATCGTTTATCGTTTCAATTCAGCGATTTTCGCTATTTTCCTGTTATTCCTGCTTCAAATCGGCGGCGGGTCCAAAATTTTGTGGATGTACACCTATCCGCCCATTGTTTTTTTCATGTTCGGCAATCGAGAGGGATTTTTCTGGAGTCTGGCCGTTTTTTTTGCAGCCGTCTTTCTGTTCTTGCAGCCGGCGCCATGGATTTCAGCCTTTGATTATAGCAATGAATTCAAAGTCCGCTTTGCCACCACCTATCTGATTGTCCATATCATCACCTGGTGGTTCGAGTACTCGCGCCACCACTTTCGTATCGACAGAAAGATGCTGGAGAAGCGCGTGGCCGAACGCACCATGGAACTAACAGCGGTAAACCGGCAACTGCAAAAAGCCATTCAGAAAGCCAACCATCTGACCCGCCAGGCCGAATCAGCCAACCAGGCCAAGAGTGATTTTCTGGCCACCATGAGCCATGAGATCCGCACGCCCATGAACGCCATTATCGGATTGAGCCACCTGGCCCTGCAAAAGGATCTGGATGATCAACTGGTCGAGTATCTCAAGAGCATTCACAACTCTGCGATTTCATTGCTGAGAATCATCGACGAAATTCTGGACTTTTCAAAAATCGAAGCCAACAGGCTTTTTCTGGAAACAGTGGACTTCGATCTTGAAGAGGTCCTGGGTAACATCGCCAATATGTTGGGCGGTAAAGCGTTTGAAAAGGGTGTGCCCCTGCTCTTTTTCTATACCGCTCAAATTCCCGTGAAACTCAAAGGCGATCCCCTCCGGCTGGGCCAGATTCTTATCAACCTGGTCAGCAACGCCATTAAATTTACAGAGGCCGGCAAAGTCGTTCTTTCAATAAGATGCATTGAAAAGACGGAAAAAGCCGTTCGGTTGCAATTCAGCGTTACAGACACCGGCATCGGGATGACCCCGCATCAGATGAAGACGCTGTTCCACCCCTTTACCCAGGCCGACAGCTCCACCACACGCAAATTCGGCGGCACCGGATTGGGGTTGGCCATATCCTGGCGATTGGCAGCCTTGATGGCGGGTCGAATCCATATCCGAAGCCGATACGGAAAGGGCAGCTGTTTTAAATTCACGGCCTCTTTCGACGTGAACCCGGCAGGCATTGAACCACACCCGAAAGCAGCTCTGAACTCGTTCCGGAATAAACATGTTCTGGTGGTGGAAGAGCATCGCGCCTACCGCACCGTGCTCCTGACAATGCTTAAATCAATTGGTTGCAAAGTCACCCCCCTGGCATTGGGCAAGAATTTGCCGGCCAAAGTATCCCAACTGCAAGCCGGCGGCACCCCCGTTGACCTGATCGTATTGGATTGGAAATTATCTCAAGTCAACAGTGTGGAATTGACTCGAAAGATAAAAAAAACCCACCCTCTGCCGGTTGTGCTGCTGGCCGATCACAACAATGACGTGCCGTTCAAGGCTGCGGGATATGACTGTTTTGATGATTTTTTGATCAAACCGACCCTGCTTTCTGCACTGACAACCTGCCTGACAAGGCAATTCGGTCAACGGCAGGATCCCCCCCCGACCGTTGAGACCCCGGATACCGGGCCGGAAACGGTGGACAGCAACTTATCCGGAGCCAGAATCCTGCTGGCGGAAGACAAAAAGATCAATCGGCAAATTGTATGCGACCTGTTGCAAAAGTACGGCCTCCACATATCCGTGGCTGAAAACGGACGCCAGGCCCTGGAGATCTTGGACAGAGAAAATTTCGACCTGCTGTTTATGGATATTCAAATGCCCGAGATGGACGGCTATCAGGCCACAAAGGCGATTCGCAAAGACAAACGTTTTGATAGGCTTCCCATCATCGCTATGACGGCCCACGCCATGGCCGGTGACCGGGAAAAATGTTTCCAAATCGGCATGAACGACTATCTTTCCAAACCCATTGACCCGCAACGGCTTTATGCCCTTATCAACCGATGGCTTAAGCCCAACAGCCATGCGCAACCCGCCTTGAAACCTTCAACGCAGGACAAATCACAAATTAAAACCCTTTCCGACGGATTGCCGGGATTTGATGTGCCTGATGCATTGCAAAGGGTCAACGGCAATATCACCTTCTACAAAGAGCTGCTTGCGGAGTTTCGTCAATACCTGTCCGAAACCCTGGCCACCTTGCGCCCCAGGATCGATGATTCCCAAACCGACCTGGCTCTGCGGGACCTGCACGGCTTAAGGGGCGTTTCAGGCAACATTGGCGCTTTTTTGCTGGCCGGTATTTGCCGGAATTTGGAACTGGCGCTCCCAGACGCCAGCGAAAAAGAGATTATCGGCCCTCTCCACAGGCTGGAGGAGGCCCTGAATCAAACCATTCAAAACATCGATACGCTTACCACGGCTCGACCATTGGTATCTTCCATGCCCCCTTCAATGGATTTGGCCGCCAAAAACCAGTGGATCAAAGCCATGCGCAATTTGGCCGAGCTGCTGGAACAGGGGCGGCTGGATGCCTGCCAAAGCTTTTCGGTCCTGAAGGATCTGTTGCCCCATGAACAGGACCGGGCCGAATTCAAGCGTCTGGCCGAGGCAATGAATCGCCTCGACTACATCAAAGCCCGCAAAGCGCTGGTGACGTTGGCCGCTGCAATGAATATTGTCCTATAATTCAAGGTGCGCCGCCCAACAGCCGATAACAGGTAAGAGCACCGTCAGGGAAAAATTGAATTTAACGGGGCTGGGAGGTATGACCATGGCTGGGACCAAAGACGAATTCAGATTGCTGATCGTTGATGATTTACCTCAGAACATCAAGGTGCTGGGAAGCAGTCTGCATAATGACGGGTATATCATCTCCTTTGCCACCAGCGGCTTGCAAGCCGTTGACTTGGCCCTGAAAAGCAAAATCGACCTGATTCTTCTGGACATCATGATGCCCGACGTGGATGGCTATGAAGTGTGCCGGATGCTCAAACTGGAAGAGCGGACCAAAGATGTTCCGATCATTTTCATCACGGCCAAAACCGATAAGGCGGACATCGTGCGCGGTTTTGAAGCCGGCGCTGTGGATTATGTGACCAAACCCTTTAATGCAGCGGAATTGTCGGCCCGCGTGCGGACCCATCTGGAGCTGAAAAAAGCCCGGCAGATCATTGAAAATCAGGCCGACGAATTGGCCTGGGCCAATAAACGCCTCATGGAAAAAAATAAAAAGCTTCAACAAGCCATTGATGAAATCGAAACCCTGAAGGGCTTGCTGCCCGTCTGCTCCAACTGCAAAAAAATCCGCCTGGAAAACAAAGCGCCCCCAAAGAGGGACACCTGGATCACCATTGAAGCCTACCTGCATGAGCATACAGCCGCTGAAGTCACCCACTCCATCTGCCCCGAATGTATGACCAAACTCTACCCCGATCTGTTTGAACCGCAAAAATAGCCGCTCTATTTCAAGGCCGATCTCCATGAAATCGTAACAAACCAGATTGCTTGAGAATTGCCGCCCCAAGAGGAATGGCTTGACCCCACCCCCCATTGAAGTTATATGTTTCCTTCAAAAATATTGGTAGGATAGCGGGAAAGTGCCCCACCGCTGCGGCTATCCGTTTCCGGCCAATCCGTCTTTAGGCCACAAAAAAACCGATTTATTTAAGCAGGATATTCGCTGACATGAAGATAATCAAACGCCTGGCTGACTGGACCATTCGACAATATGACAAACTTGTTCTGGATCATCCTGTTTTCGTTATTATCTGTTTGGCCGTCGTTATCGGCACCCTGGGCTATAAGGCCAGGGATTTTAAAATCGATGCATCGGCCGAAACCCTGTTGCTGGAAAATGACGCCGATCTTCAGTACACCCGTGAAATCAACAATCGCTATGGAATCAACGATTTTCTGATTATCGCCTACACCCCAAAAACAGGCGACCTGCTGGATGAAAACAACCTGGCGCACCTGGGGCGGCTGCAGGCGGCGCTCTCCCGCCTGAAAGGGGTTGTTTCGGTGCTGACCTTGCTGGATGTACCGTTGCTGGAAAGCCCCCCCATATCATATTCGGAATTTTCAGGCTCGCTGCCCACGTTGCAATCCGCGGCCACCGACAAGGCCTTGGCCCGGATAGAGCTTCAGGAGAGCCCTTTTTACCGGGATCTGATCGTCAGCCCGGACATGAAGACCACCGCTCTGATCGTCAACCTTCAAATCGATGAAATCTATCGTGATCTGATTCAACAGCGCAACGCATTGCAGGCACAAAAAGCGCAAAGGCCATTGAGCGCGGCGGAAAACACACAATTCGAGGCGGTGCAGGCAAAACTGGACCGCCATCTGGATCTCTCCCGCAAAACCCAACACGAACTCATTGTGTCGGTGCGCAAGATAATGAATGAATACCGCACCGAAGCCGATCTTTTTCTGGGCGGCATCAGCATGATTGCCGATGATATGATCTCCTTCATCAAGTCCGACTTGGGATTATTCGGATTGGGGGTTTTTGGGCTGCTGGTGGTTATGCTGGGCATCTTCTTCAAGAAAATCCGTTGGATCGTGCTGCCCATGCTCTGCTGCTTTCTTTCCGTGATCTCCATGATGGGCATTTTAGCGACATTCGGATGGGAGGTAACGGTCATATCCTCCAACTTCATATCTTTGCAACTGATCATTACCCTCGCCATCGTGGTCCATCTGATCGTCCGGTACCGGGAGTTTCAGATTGTAAGACCCGACGATGATCGCCGCACCATGGTGTTGAACACGGTACGCACCAAGTTCATCCCCTGCCTCTATGCCACATTGACCACCATGGCCGGATTCGGCTCCCTGCTGCTGTGCGACATCAAACCGGTGGTCCAATTCGGCTGGATGATGAGCGCCGGTATTTTGTTATCCCTTTTTCTCACCTTTATCCTCTTTCCCACGGGCATTGTTCTGTTGAAAAAGCCCGAGCCCCCTTCACGGCCGGGCAGCAGGCAATTCTCACTGGTGACCCTTCTGGCCGAATTTACCCGAAACCACGGCACCCTCATTCTGGTGGTGACAGCGGTTCTTTCCGTTCTATCGGTTCTGGGGGTCTCAAGACTCATCGTTGAAAACAGCTTCATCGACTACTTTAAAAAATCCACCGAGATTTATCAGGGCATGGCGGTGATCGATCAAAAACTGGGCGGCACCACCCCGCTGGACGTAATTGTCCGGTTTGACCCCGTCAACCTGGATGATTTTGAAAAAGGAGATGAATTGGAGGAACCCGATCCTTTTGCCGATGAGATCGAAAAAGAGGACCCGGACAAGTACTGGTTTTTGGATAGCCGCATGAAAACCATTGAGAAAGTCCACGATTACCTGGATGAACTGCCGGAAACCGGAAAAGTATTGTCTCTTGGAACCCTGCTTAAAATAGGAAGGCGTCTGAACAAGGGCCAGCCGCTGGACAGTATCGAAATGGCCGTGCTCTACACCAAGTTGCCGGATGAGTTCAAATCCCTGGTCTTGCAGCCCTATCTCTCCATTAAAAACGATGAAGCCCGTTTTTCCATACGCATTAAAGACTCTTTAAAAGGCTTGAAGCGGGATGCCCTGCTCAAACAGATCCGTCACGATCTGATCAACAAAATCGGTTTGAATCCGGAAAAAGCGAAACTGGCCGGCACCATGGTTCTTTACAACAACATGCTGCAAAGTCTTTTTACATCTCAAATCAAAACCCTGGGCGTGGTGGCCCTGGCCCTGATGGTGATGTTTCTGGTGCTCTTCCGATCGCTGAAAATCGCCCTGATCGCCCTTTTTCCAAACCTGCTGTCGTCCGGAACTGTTCTGGGTGTGATGGGTTGGCTGAATATCCCGCTGGATATGATGACCATCACCATCGCCGCCATCAGCATCGGCATTGCGGTGGATGACACCATTCATTATATCTATCGCTTCAAAGAGGAGATTAAGATTGACAGGGATTACCTGGCCGCCATGCATCGATGCCACGGCAGCATCGGCCATGCCATGTACTACACCTCCATTACGATCATCATCGGATTCTCCATCCTGGTGTTCTCCAATTTCTGGCCCACCATCTACTTCGGTCTTTTTACCGGCTTGGCCATGCTGATTGCCATGGTCGCGGCCCTGACCCTCTTGCCCCGGCTGATCATCGTGTTCAAGCCTTTCAAGGCGCAACCGGTCAAGGAATAGAGGCTCGATTGGAGTACGCACGGCAATGCCACTGGCCCAGGGGGCCGCAGAAGGGACAAAATCCGCCCTAAATTGAATCGGCATCTTCGGATCTTGCAGGGGCGGGCTTTATGCCCGCCCGCTTTTTCGCCACCGCCGCATTAAACTTCCGGCCATCGATATGGTCTTCTCCTCTTGCCATAGGAAGCCACTGCTACTCTGCCCTTTTGAGGAGAGCTTCTTCGATCTGCTCACCCCATTCCAGGGGTTCGCCGCGACGGTCCCGCGCCTGGCGAATCAACCGCAGATTCCGCACGGTGGTCTCAGGCTCCCAGGGCTCCCGTACCGCAGCCAGGCCATCGGCCAGAGCGGCAGCCGCACCCTGCCGGTCCCTGGCCAGGACGCTCAACTCCAGACGGGTCGCATGATCCCAATAATCGGGTTGGCCTTTGGCCATGCGCCGCCGCACAGCGTAGGCCACAACGGGAAGCAATTCATGACGCAGCGGGTCCGGGGGCGCCTTAATCTCCATCAAAGTAACCGCATTGATACCCGGATAGGCATCGCGCCAATCCGCCTCAAAGCCCTTGCGGTAGGCCTCAATGGCTTTATTCAGATAACCGGCGGCCAGAAAATCGTCGCCATCCCCGAGCGCCGCCTCCCAGCGGTCCTTGTAAACCCGGCCGAGGATTCCATAGGTTTCACTGCTCGGACCGCGGTCCTCAATCAACGCGGTGAGCACCTGTTCAGCCTCCTGCCCGCGCCCGGCACGATTCAAAGCCAGGGCCAATTGCTCCTGCACCATCACGGTTGCCACCAGGGGGGGCGCCATTCGATCCACCAGGGCGATCATATGGTCCCAGGCCTTGACGGCCCGGTAGGAGAGAAAAAGATCGATCACCACCCCGGCCTCCTGGTCCTCGATGCCTCCCAAATCATCGGCCACGGCCTCCACGGCCGCGACCTCTTTTTGCCGACGGGCGGAAAAAAGCCTCTTTTTGATATTTTCCGAATACCGCACGCGGTCGCGAAAGAGATCGGTCTTGAGCCGCTGAATATCCGGAAACGCTTCCACCAACTGAAAAACAGGACTGTCCGTCATCTCCCGGCGCGCGGCATTCAACCGGTGGGCAAGCGCCTGGCGGTCATTGGCGACAGCAACAGGTCGGCCGCCCTTTCCAAGGGCATAGGCCAGCGCCCTCAGAGGCGCAACATCAAAAGGCAGTTGACCGGCATCCCTGGCGAAAATCATTACCGTGCTGGCGCGCCGCACAGCATGACGCAGCCCCAGCTCATAAAAGACATTGGCGTTGGCCGTGGTCAGATCGGCCACAGCGTACTCGCACAGTATCAGCCGTTCGAACATGGGCTTGTGGATGATGCCGCCGGCCATCTCTTCATCAGCCCGCAGCGGCTCCATCCCGGCGGCCTCGATGGCCGGAGCGATAAGATCGCCGTAAACAGCGTCAAAGTCGATGAACCCGCCGCCGCTGGACGACTTGCGGCCAAAGGGCATCAGAATAAAACATAAAGGACGTTGCATGTTTCACCCGCCTTAGGGTGTGGCTCGTTTTAATCGTCCGGCATTCTGCATGCCGGTGACATAGTCGATGTACTCATAGATATTTCAACATATCCTGGGCAACTGCTCACCGGCCAGCATATCCACAATGCGCTCGCCGCCGATGCGGGTTTTCATGACGACCCGGCCGGGGTGAGCCGCCACCACCTCGCCGATGATGCAGGCGGACCGGCCGCAGGCATCTTTTTGAATGGCCGCCAGCACGCCGTCGGCCTGATCGGCCGGCACAAAGCAAAGTAACTTGCCTTCATTGGCCAGATAAAGGGGATCAAAGCCGAGCAGCTCGCAGATACCCGCCACTTCCCGATTCACCGGCAGTTGATCTTCATGGATGGCGATGCCCACCTTGGATTGTCCGGCAATTTCATTGAGGGCGGTGCCCACGCCCCCCCGGGTGGGATCGCGCAGCACATGCACATGGGGGGTATGCTTGAAAATCGCCTGCACCATGTGGTTCAACGGCGCGGTGTCGCTGCGCACCCTGGATTCAAAGCGCAGCCCCTCTCTCTGGGTGAGAACGGTGATGCCGTGATCGGCCATGGTGCCCGAAAGAATGATCCGGTCCCCCGGCCGCGCCCCCTGGCCGCCGACGGTGATCCCATCGGGAATCACGCCGATGCCCGAGGTGTTGATGAAAATCTTGTCGACGGCCCCTTTGGGAACCACCTTGGTATCGCCGGTGATCAACTGCACCCCGGCTCGATCCAGGGCCTTGCGCATGCTGGTTAAAATGCGTTTGAGATCGGCAATGGGAAAGCCCTCTTCCAGAATCAGGCCCATGCCCAAATAGCGCGGCACCGCACCGCACATGGCCACATCGTTGACCGTGCCGTTGACGGCCAGATCGCCGATATCGCCGCCGGGAAAAAAAATGGGATCCACCACAAAGGTGTCTGTGGAAAAAGCCAGGCGACCGCGCTCGACCTCAAATACAGCCCCGTCATGAAGCCGGGCCAGCATGGAGTTCTCAAACATGGGCAGCAGCAGTTCAGTGGTGAGTTGATGGGCGACCTTGCCGCCCGAGCCGTGGTCGAGAAGGATCTTGTCGAATTGCATGTGCATTCTTTCCATTCGCCGTATGCAGGTTGAGACGCTTACGGCGCCGAATAGCGGTAGTAGGCGGCGCAGGTCCCTTCACTGGAGACCATGCACGGCCCCACCGGATTCATGGGTGTGCAGCGCTTGCGGAACAAAGCGCACGCCGGCGGAATCTTGGTACCGCATAGAATCTCGCCGCAGGCGCACCCTTTGGGCTCGGGAGTATCCACCACCGCCAAACCGAATCGCCGAGCAGCGTCAAATTCGGCCAGCGCCTCGCGGATGGCCAGGCCGCTGCCGGGGATGATTCCCAGGCCGCGCCAGACCGCGTCGCAGGGTTGAAATACCCTGGTCAGCACCTGCCGGGCCTGGATATTGCCCTGATCGGTCACGGCGCGCGGATAGGCGTTGCCCAGGGCCGGAGCGCCTTTTTCGATCATGACCGCCAGATCCAGCAAGGCCTGCAAAATATCCACCGGCTCAAAACCCGCCACCACGCCTGGGATTTGAAACCGGTCAAAAAAAGGCTGATAGGCATTCAAGCCGATGATCACCGAAACATGGCCGGGCAGCAAAAAGCCGTCGATCCGCACCTTGGGATTGGCCATCAGGGCGGTCAAGGCCGCAGGCACGGTCTTGTGGGCGCAAAAGACCGTAAAGTTGGTCAGCGCCATCTGCCGGGCCGACAAAATGGCGGCTGCAATGGTGGGCGCCGTGGTTTCAAATCCCACGCCCAGAAACACCACCTGGCGATCCGGCGTCTGCCGGGCCAGTTGCACGGCATCCATGGCTGAATAGACCACCCGCACGTCGGCGCCTTCGGCACTCTCGCGCTGCAACGAAGAGCCGCTGCCGGGCACGCGCATCAGATCGCCAAAGGTGGCCAGGGTCACCGCCTTGCGCCGCGACAGGGCCACGAACGCATCGATCTCACCCTGGGCCGTTACACACACCGGACATCCGGGCCCCGAAAGCAAGGTGATGGTTTCCGGCAGCAGGGACCGAATACCATGGCGAAAAATGGCCGTGGTATGGGTGCCGCACACCTCCATCAGGCGGATGGGCCTCCGAACGGCGGCTTTGATCTGCCGGACCAGGTTCCTGGAAACGGCCGGATCGCGATACGCTTGGGCATAGGAGAGGGACATGGCAACCCCTTTCGGCAAACGCGCCTTTACCTTTAATCCTCAAATCTGCTACCACAATTGTCGTGTAAGGCGCAAAATGTCAATTGTCAAAATCCGAATATCAAGGGCTGATAGTCTTTTGCACCCGGCTTGTTTTTCCGGCGGCCCGGACCGCCCCGACAACCGCCTGGCCCAAGGAGATGCCGCCGTCGTTGGTGGGGACCTGCTGGTGGCTGAAGACCTTCAAATTGCGTTCGGTCAGGGCGTGGATAAGACCCTCCAGAAGCAGCCGGTTCTGAAAACAGCCGCCGCTGAGCACCACCTGATCCAGTCCGGCCTCATGTCCGATGGTTGCGCACAGATCGGCGCAACCGTGGATCAGGGTGTTGTGAAATTTGCCGCTGATGATAAAGGCCGGCAGGCCGTGCTGGATATCGGCCACCACGCCCTTGATGATCGGCGCAAGCAGAATTTTACGAACCACGCCCTCTTGCCACTGAAAATCATAGCGCTCCCGGGTTTGATCGTCGGCCATCATCTCCAACTCCATGGCGGCCTGGCCTTCAAAGGCCGTCTGCCGACGCAAACCGATGATGGCGGCCACGCCGTCGAAAAGCCGCCCCAGGCTGGAGGTCAGGGGGGCATTGATGCCCCGGACGCACATCTGCACAAAGATATCCGCCTCGGCCCGATCCAGGGCGCCCATGGCCGGCAGTTTGAGATCCCAAAAATCCGGGCCGAAAACCTGGTGCAGATAGGCCAGGGCCATGCGTTTGGGGGCCTTGACGGCGGCGGCCGCGCCCGGCATGGGAACCGTTTCCAGGTGGGCCGCGCGGCGGTATCCGGCCAGGTCGGCCAACAGGATCTCCCCGCCCCAAACCGTGCCGTCCCCGCCGTACCCGGTACCGTCAAATGCCAGACCGATCACCGGGCCTTCCAGATGGTGCTCGGCCATGCCGGCGGCAATATGGGCAAAATGGTGCTGCACCTGGATCACCGGCAGGTCCTGCCGGGCTTGGGCCCATCGGGTACTCAGATAGTCGGGATGCAAATCGCACACGATCAATTCTGGCCGGATGTCGAGAATGCGTTGCAGGTGATCGATGGTGAGTCGAAAAAAATTCTCCGTGGCCAGGTTTTCCAGATCGCCGATGTGCTGGCTGACAAAGGCTTGTTTGCCCTTGGTCAGGCAGACCGTATTTTTGAGCTCGGCGCCGCAGGCCAGCACCGAAGGGAGTTCTTCTTTTAAAAACAGCGGTATGGGGACAAAACCGCGGGAACGGCGGATAAGCCGCGTTTGGCCGCCGGCCCGGCGCACGATAGCGTCGTCGCTGCGCAGATAGATGTCGCGATCATGCACCAGAAAGTAATCGGCAATATCCCTGAGCCGCTCAAAGGCCTCCTCATTGTCGATGGCGATGGGCTCCTCGCTCAGGTTGCCGCTGGTCATCACCAGGGCCGCAAACCCATGGCCCATGAGCATGTGATGCAGGGGCGTATAGGGCAACATCACGCCCACATATTGATTGCGGGGGGCCACGCTGAAGGCCAACCTTTCCGGCAGCTTTTTGGTCAACAGCACAATGGGCCGTTGAATAGAGGTCAGCAGTTCGGCCTCCTCTGGGGTGATATGGGCGTAAAGCGCCGCCGCCGCCGGATCGGCGGGCATGACCGCCAGGGGTTTCTCTTCCCGGTGTTTGCGCCGGCGCAGCCGCTCCACAGCCTCATCGTTGAGAGCATCCACAGCCAGGTGAAAACCGCCCAAGCCTTTGATGGCCAGAATCCGGCCGGCCTTGAGCACTTCGGCGGCGCGAACAACGGGATCGCCTTCAACCGGATGGCGCCGGCTGTCATACAGTGCGACCCGGGGACCGCATTGATGGCAGGCATTGGGCTGGGCATGAAAGCGACGGTCGGCGGGATCATCATACTCGGCCTGGCATTGGTCGCACATGGTAAAGTGCCGCATGGCGGTTTTGGGCCGGTCATAGGGAATGTCGTCGATGATGGTATAGCGCGGGCCGCAGTTGGTGCAGTTGATAAAGGGATAGCCGAAGCGACGGTCGGCGGGATCGGACAGTTCGGCCAGGCAGTCGTCGCACACCGCCACATCCGGTGATATCAGGGTGGCCCGCAAATCGCCGCCTTGGCTTTGGATGATGGTAAAATCGGTGAACCCGGCAGGATCGGCTTCATCAACGACTATCTCCACGATATGGGCCAGGGGCGGTTTTTTGATTTTCAGATCGTTGATAAAGGCTTGGATTTCAGGGAACGCGCCCTCCACATGCAGGGTCACATCGGCGGCCGTGTTGGCCACACGCCCGAACAAACCATGGGCATGGGCCAACTGGTAAACAAAGGGTCTGAATCCCACCCCCTGGACAATGCCGTTGATCCGGATCTGTTTGGCGGCGGGGGAAACGGTCATAGCGGTTTGGCGCTTTTCAAGCCCGCGGCCATGCGCTGCTCGATCTCGCGGATGGCCGCGTCCAGGGCCTCCGTATCCAGGGGCTTGTTGAAAAACGCACTGGCCCTCAGGTCGAGCGCTTGCTGGGCCAGGTCCTTGTCTCCGTGGCCGGTGATCACAATCACTTCGGTCCGGGGGGCAATGGCTTTGATTTGACGCAACACATCAAAACCGTCCCTGCCCGGCATTTTAATGTCGGTCAGCACAATGGCCGGCCGCTGGTTGCGAAAAACCGTCAACCCCGCCACCTCGTTTTCCGCCGTCAAGACAGTGTGTCCGCACGCCTCCAGGTAGAGGGTCAGCATTTGCAGGGTCGGCTGCTCGTCGTCGATAATAAGGATGGTGGTCATGGTCCTTACGCCTCCGAATTGAGTCTCCGGCTTATCCAGTGCCGCGCATCGGCTTCACTCTGGAAAACTGAAATTTGAGTGGGATATCCGTCCGCCAGAATCTGAAACATACGGGACAACCCGTACTGGATGGTATCATCCACAAGCAGGGCGGATTTTTCAGCCCATTTATCCCCGGTACGCGATTCGATATCGTCAACGATCCGGGCCATGGCGTCGTAGCCCAAATTCGGACTGGGCGGGCATCCTCTGAAATCCCACAGATCATGACGGCCCTTGGTGGCATAACGGCTGTTCAATTGGTCCACAACCTCCATGACGATTTCAAGGGTAATCTCCGCACCGCGTTCAAATTCGATGCAGGTATAATTGTCTAACTGTTCTATTTTATAAAGCCTATTTTTCATCGAAGGTACCTTTAGATGGTTCATCGTTCAGGGACGATTTGAAAATTTTGAAACCAATTCTAGCACACACCGGTCTTCAGGAACCGCAACGCAAAGCAGGCACCGCCGCCGCGCCGGTTGGTCACTTCAACGGTCCCGCCGTAATCACGCAAAATACCATATGAGACGGCCAGTCCCAGTCCCATGCCTTTGCCAACCTCCTTGGTGGTATAAAAAGGCTCGAATATCTTATCTTTGACACTGTCCGGAATTCCAACACCGGTATCTTCAACCGCACACACAACGTACTTGCCCTCCTCATAGGTGCTCAGCCTGATGATCCGCTCCGAACCCTCAAGGTCTTCTTCGGGCAACTGCAAAATGGCATCCCGGGCGTTGTTCACAAGGTTGAAAAGCACCTGCTCCAAACGATTGGCATTGGCCAACACATGCGCAAGAGACACGTCCATGTTGAAAACAACCCGAATATTATGCAAAATCAACTGCTGACCGACGATCTGAATCACATGGTTGATAACGGCATTCAGGTCAACGGGCTCTTTTCTGAAATCCGGCTTGCGGCCGAACTCCCGCAGCCGATTGATGATATCCGAAGCGCGCTGGACCTGGCCGGTCACCGAAGCCGCCACCCGGTCAATATCCTCATTGCTCAGGGGTTTACCATCAAGAATCATGCGACGCAAATAGTCATTGCCGATTTTTATGGCATTCAGCGGCTGGGTCAATTCATGGGCAATACCGGCCGACATCTCTCCCAGGGTCTTCATTTTGGTGGCCTGAAAGAGCTGGGCATCCCGCTCCATGGTTTCCGTGATATCCGTGGCCGCCAGGATAATGGCCGGATGCTCTTTGTATTTAATCGGGCAGGCCTTCACCCGCAGATAAAACGGCGTGCCGTCCTTTTTATAATGGCGCGCCTTCTGGTGAATAAAGCATCCGTCGGTCCAGTCCTCATCCATTCCAAGTCCCAGCCCCGGTGTTTGCAGCTCAAACTCGCCCAGGGTAATGAAGCTGCGACCAATCAGCTCTTTCTTGGAATAACCGTACGTCTCAATGGCGGCCGGATTGACATCCAGAATACTGAGCGTGCCGCGATCCAGAACCAAAATGGGATTGGGCCCGCTGTCAAACAGGGAACGGTACTTCTCTTCCGAATAGTGCAGGGCCTCCTCAGCCTTCTTTCGCTTGGTGATATCCAGAAAGGCCCCGCTGATGAAATCGATTTTCCCGGCGGCATCACGAACAATCTGGCTGCTGGCCTGCAACCAGACGACGTTGCCGTCCTTTTTGCGAAT
>JBFFHG010000002.1:0-22382 GCA_041557055.1 Desulfosarcinaceae bacterium | reverse complement strand
CCGGGTTATTCAAAAATACGAGTTGCCAATTACTTTGTGGGTTTTGGATTTTGCACAATAAAGGAGACGGCCGTGAATACCGGAACCGACATGAAGCCGTTGTTTATTCCTCTTAAGAAGGAAAATTTCGATATGTTCGATCAGGGATTGAAGCAATGCGAGTATCGCAAGTACGGGCCGCGCTGGAACGAGCGCACCTGCGTTCCGGGGCGGCCCGTGGTGCTCAGCTGCGGTTACCGCAAAGGCCATCGTCTTTATGGGTATGTGGCCGGGTTTGCCAAGGCCCGGCCGGCAGAATCTTCCGGCGGGGCTGCTTACCTGGACACATACGGCATGTGCGACAATGGACCCGTTGCCGAGATCTATATCGCCCTGCGCCACGAAATTGCCCAGTATGTGTGCCCGTGCTGCGGGTGCGGCGGGCACTACGCCATGAGGCCGAGCATGGAATGTATTAACGCTTTAAAACATGATAAATAAGTACTTTCCGGGGGGAGAAACGATGAGCAACAACTTTGACATACGCATGGAAGATCTGCCCGAGGATTTGCAGGCCATTGCCGGTTTGATCGGCATGGACGCGGTGTTGCTGCTGTGCGCGCAGTTCGGCGGCGAACGGATCTATTTCCAGAAACTGGACAGCATCGTTGCAGCGGCCCGGGACCGTGACATTGTGGCTGAATTCGATGGGCGCAACCATCTGGAACTGGCCAGAAAATATAACCTGACATCCACGCGCATCCGCCAGATCCTGGCTGCGTCCGGTGCGGTCAAACGGATTGCCGGGACAGAGCAAAAACAGTTGCCTCTTGAGTTCTGAAAATCCGCGCAAACCCTTCCTGTCAAACGATTTTTAAGCCAAAAAAATTTTCTTAAGCTGTTTGC
Source organism: Desulfosarcinaceae bacterium (assembly GCA_041557055.1). Lineage (GTDB taxonomy): Bacteria > Desulfobacterota > Desulfobacteria > Desulfobacterales > Desulfosarcinaceae > JARRKU01. The sequence continues at coordinate 21,497 of JBFFHG010000002.1, read as the reverse complement.
TTCAGGCATACCGGGCAATTAGGTATTCATCCGTCACGATGGGGTTCACGGCCGCATCATCTTCTCTGCCTGGCGGCCCGGTTCGATTGGCGGGCCGGGCCGCAAAGCAGAGACGGCCTGAACCCAAAACCCGGAGCAAAGCGGCATGCCCAAATTCGGTCAGACATCTCTGAAACGGTTGGCGACCTGTCACCCCCTGCTTCAAGAGCTTATGCATGAGGTGGTGCTAACGCAGGACTGCACGATTTTGGAAGGTCACCGGCAAAAGCAGCGTCAAAACCAACTATATGCCGCCGGTATGTCCAAGGTGATCTTTCCAAACGGCGCCCACAACGCCCTGCCCAGTCTGGCGGTGGATGCGGCGCCGTGGTTCAAGACCACGCCGCACATCATCTGGCCCAATGCAAAATCACCCAGGTACGCCCGGGAATTGGGACAATGGTACATGTTCATCGGCTACGTGAAACGCGCGGCCGAGGAGATGGGCATTGCCATCCGTTGCGGGGCTGACTGGGACGGCGACGGCGAGGCCACGGATCAGAGCTTTCACGACCTGCCGCACATCGAGCTTTTGAGCACGCAGCGGGTGTAAAAACTGGAACCAAGGGAGTAAACGATGAGCGTTTTTGAAAAAATAATCAATGGCGTCAAACTTGTTGCCCCAACGGTTGTCAATACCGTGATTCCGGGTTCAGGGTCATTGGTTGAAGGCCTGATGCGCAAGGTGACCGGAAACAATACCAACGACATTGAGGTGGTATCCAAACAGATCCAGACAGATCCGACGTTAATGGTGGAACTGCAAAAAGCCGCCATTGAGCAAGAAAAAAATCTGGCGGAAATCCAAGCCAAAAAGCTTGAAACGGTCAATGTAACCATGAGATCGGAATCAAAATCAGAGAAATGGCCGCAGTACTCATGGCGTCCATTCAATGGTTTTACCTATCCGGTGGCCGTTATGCTCATCTACTTCGTGTTGCCGCTGCGCGGCAAGCCGGTTCCATCAGTTCCAGAGTGGATCTGGATTGGATGGTTGTCGATTCTCGGGGTTGCCACATGGCATCGCGGCAAAGAAAAGCGCGCCATTGTCGGTGAACAAAAAACGGGCCTCATCGAAGGCGCCATTAACGCCATTCGGCGCAAATAGCGACGATGAATAATGCAGCAGCGCATGCTGTATTTTGCGAGGAGCGGGGAATATGACGCTGTCTCAGATGGAGTTGGTCAAGGTATTGGCGGATCTGGGCGGCACGGTGCTGATTACGGCCCTGCTGATCTGGTTTGCCTGGAAAGTGATCAGATATTTCGGCACGGCTTTTTTAAGCACCATGCAGCAGATCGCCCGGGCCATGAGTAGCCAGGCGGCGTGCTTGGCCGACATGAAGGATACGGTGACCGCATTTGTGGCCAAGGATAACAGCGAGCACCGGGAAATACTACTTTCTTTGCAGGTGGTGGCCAAAGAGATCAGCACGCTGACCACCGAGATCAGGAGGCAAAGACATGATGACGATGGATGCTGAACGCCACAACCTGGTCCGGGAACAAATTCTCAAGGTCCTGGCCCCGGAGTACCCGAAACCTGTTGATGCGGTGATCTTGCGGCGCTGCCTGGCCAATTTCGGGCATCCCATGGATGTGCATAAGCTGACTGGCTACCTGGCATATCTGCAAGAGCGCGGATGTGTGGTGGTGGAAGAGAAAAAATCTTTTGCCATCACATTGGTGCGGATCACTTCCCGGGGATTGGACGTGATTGACGGCCGGATCAAGGATTGCGGCATCGGAGTGATTGAGTAATGGAGGCTCCGGCAATTAATATCGAGCTGGCCTATGAAACGTGGCGCTCATGCGGCCAGAACATGGTTGAAACGGTGCGCGCCCTGGCCAAAGACAACGGCTTTGACGTGACGCGCCAGACCCTGGCGGCCTGGCGGTTTTAATACGACTGGCAGGGCCGGTCGGCGCGGGCCGAGGCCGAGGAGCGCACCCAGAAAAGCGCCATCAGCGATGACGCCCTGATCCGCGCACTGCTGGAGCAAAAAAAATCATATGAGGCCTATTTCAAGTCCCTGCCCTTTGGCAAGGTCGATATCCAGGCGACCTACGGATACAACAGTATCCTCAAAACTGTCATCGATATCAAACAGGCCGCAGAGCAACGGCGCAGGGCCGGAGATGCGGCGGCGATATCCCCGGATGAAATGCGTGCCATCAAAACGCCGCAGGAGGCGGTGACGGCTCTGCAGGAAGCTATTGAGCGCAGGATCAATGTCATGCTGTCAAGTCCTGATACGGCTGGCCTGAAAGCGCTTCAAGAGACGGAAAAGGCCCTGGCGCTGGTTGAAAAGATGAAGTCTGTTTATGCGGCCGATCCGGAAGGTACAGGCAAGCAATCGACTGAGGTCGATCGTCAGCGCCTAGTGGAAGAGGTTGACCGTCTATTGGGGGTTAAGTGAACGAGCGCAGTTATTTTTTGCCCTATCAGATTCGATGGCTCAACGACAATTCCAGGCGCAAGATCTGGGAGAAATCAAGGCGCATCGGTGCCACTTATGTGCAGTCCTATGAAGATGTCCGCGATTGCGTGAAAAAGCCGGGATTGCCGGTGTGGTTTTCATCCGCCGACGAATCAGCGGCCAAGGAGTATATTTTATACTGCGAGCAGTGGGCGAAAATCTACAAAAAGGCCGGGCAGGTTTTAAGCATCGGCGAAGAGGTGCTCGACAAGGAAAAGGATATCAAGGCGCTGGTGATCCGACTGAAGAACGGATCGCGCATTCACGGCCTCTCCAGCAACCCCAAGGCGTTTCGCTCCAAGGGCGGCAAGACGATCCTGGATGAGTTCGATTGGCATACCGACCAGGTCAAGATGTACGCGGCTGCAAAGCCCTGCGTGACATGGGGTTATGATCTTCGCATTTTGAGCACCTACCAATCGGACTACGGGCTGTATTCCCAGTTTATCAAAGACGCTAAAAAGGCGCTCAGGGAAGTCCGCAAGCCGACATTCAACCTGCATACGGTAACCATATTCGATGCGGTCAATGAAGGGCTTCTGGACCGCATCATGGGCCGGTTAACGACTGAGGCTGAACGCCGACAGTGGCTGGACGAAGAACGGGCGGCCTGTCTGGACGAAAATATCTGGCTGCAGGAATACTGCTGCACGCCGGTTGATGAAAACGATGCCTTTCTCACGTGGGATCTGATTCGACCGTGCGAAGATGAAAAGGCCGGCTTACCTGAGCTTGCCGGGTCTGGCCCATTCTATCTGGGCATGGATATCGGACGGCGGCATGATTTGACTGTGTTCTGGGTCTTGGAGATCGTGGGAGATGTTCGATGGACCCGCGAAGTGGTCAAGATGAAGGGCGCAAGCTTTGCCGCGCAGGACGATGAGTTGGAGCGGCTCATGGTGAAGTACCATCCGCGCAGGGTATGCATGGACCAGACCGGCATGGGCGAAAAGCCGGTGGAGGACGCCAAGCGGCGCTATGGTGAATATACAGTGGAGGGCGTAGTTTTCAGCGGTCCATCCAAACAGGAGATGGCCTTTGATCTGCGGCGCAGGTTCGAAGACCGGCAGACGCGCATCCCAATGGACCAGAATATCCGCCGGGCGCATCACGCCGTGAAAAAGACAACAACGGCCGCCGGCAATATCCGATTCGATGCGGACCGAACCGAACAGGGTCATGCAGATGAGTTCTGGGCGCATGCCCTAGCTGAACACGCGGCCGGTGCTCCGGCCCAATTGAACACCGACACCTTGCCGGTGTTTGCGGAGGCTTCGGCATGACTTTCTGGAGAAGATTTCTAACCCCCAGGACGGTGGATGTGCAGCCCGGGCGCCAGTCGGTGCCTGATGACCAAATGGGCCTCAAAGGCATCTTCGGCCGGCTTTCCGGGTTTTACGATATCAATTCGCCGCGCTGGCCCCTGGAGTATTTGGATGTGCTGGAGGTGCTGGCGATCTGGAACCCGGACGTGTCCCAGGCCCTTTCGCATATCGTGAACCTGGGCAACACGGGCCACGAGATCGAGGTGGCGGCAGCCAACCCGGAGGCTGCCGCCGGGCGACTCAACGATCTTGCGGCGCGGGTGTACCGCATGGCCGGGGGCATGGACACTCTGGTGAACCATCTGTTGCGCCAGATCGGGTTGATGGGAGCGCTTTCGGCCGAATGGGTTATTGCCGACCGCGTCGCCGACGGGGTGGCCGACGTGGTAGTGCCGCCGGTGCGCACCATCCGTTTTAAGCGGGTGAACGGCGGGCTTGTGCCGGTGCAGTACACCGGTCGGGCCGTGGACGATGCCTATGTGATGCTCAACCGGCTGACCTATTCCTACAGCCCGGTGCAGACCATGGATGACGACCCGTACGGCATACCGCCTTTTTACGCGGCCTTGAAAAACATCGATGTGCAACTGGAATCCGTGGGCGGGCTGGCCCATATCGTGCGCAAGATGGGCTTGCTGGGGTTCATGGACGTGGCCTTGCAGATACCGCCCAAGAACGCCGGAGAGTCGGACACCAATTACAAGGCGCGGCTGCAAAAGCGCCTGACCGATTACGCACAGGCCTTTACTTCCAATTTTTCCAAGGGCGTGGCCGTGCACTACAGCGACCAGGAGATCAAGCACAATGCGCTGGGGCCGACGGCGGCGGCCGGGGCCAAGGCGGTGTTCCAGCTCAACGAGGAACAGATCTTTTCAGCCCTGGATTTTCCGCCCTCCATGATGGGCCGCAGCTACTCCACCACCGAGACCTATGCCGGGGTGGACTGGGACCGGCTGCAGAACAAGCTTTCCAACTACCGGCGGATTATCAAGCGCTTTATCGAAAAGGGTTACCGGCTGGATCTGCTTTTGACCGGGATCGATGCGGATGTATCACTGCACTTTAACTGCGGATCGGGCTTTCGCGAGACCGAGGCGGCCGAGGCGGAAGGCAAACGCATCGATAACGTGATCGCCAAACGCGACGCCGGATTCATCGACGATGACGAGGCCGCCCGAGAGCTTGGCTATGACGGGGCCACCGGGCACGCACCGGGTGATGATACGCCGCCGTGGGCGCAGAACCGACAGTTAAAGAAGCGGATGCGGATGCGCTTTGACGGGCAAACGGGACGCTACGCGGTGGTGCGGCCCAGATTGACCATATCCGCAGGGCGCGGCCTTGCCTCAAACCGCGACCGTGATGCCCAGAGCTATGCGGCGGCCCTGGAAAGTATTTTGACGCCTGCCCAGGCCAAGGCGGTGGCGACGGCTATGAATGCAGCGGGTGGCGATTTCAAAGATGAAAAGGATTTTTCGACGGCGGTGATGACGGCCTTTGATTCGGGCCTGCGCGCGGCGCTGTACGGATCGAGCGTGGACCGCATCAGCAACCGCTATGTGTCCGACGCCTGGCAAACCTGGCGATTTGAGCAGACGGGTTTTTTACAGGCGGCGGGAAGTTCGCGTCCGATAAAATTGGATTTTGACCTGACCCAGACCGACACCAACGCGCTGCGCTATCTGCAGGCCATTGACCGCTATTATTTCGGCAGCGGCAACTATCTGGCGGACAATGCCCAGGTGCAGGGTAAGTTCATCGGCTGGCTTGAAAAGGAGTACATCGCCAAGGGGCTGAACATCAAGGACGAGCAGGCCCGGCAGGTGTTCTTCAACGCGTTCGGCCAACTGGTCGACGAGACAGGCTGGCGCAAGATCAACCAACTGGTGGATACCACTATGGCCCGCATCCAGAACATGGGCCAGACCCTGAAGCTTTACGAGGCCGGGTTTGCCAAATTCAGGATCGTGGGGCCTAAAAGCGGGCCGATCTGCGATTACTGCCGGCAGATGGTGGGCCGGGTGTTCGAAGTGCAAAAGGCGGCGGTGCGCCTGGCCGGAATCGTGGGCAAAGGATTCGAGGACGTGGAAGATCTTCCGCCCTTTGTCACGGGCGCCTACACGCCGGAAGAGCTGCGCGATCTAACGGATGAAGAGATTCAGGCGGCCGGGTTCGACAGCCCGCCTTTTCACCCGGAGTGCCGGCACCGCAAAGCGGCCGAGGATTGAAAAATGGGCAAACGCGCTGAGAGGCCCAAAATCGAACGATTTTACCCCTCGGTCATATAATTGGCCGTTTGAAGGGCCGATCGTCGATTTTCGATCCTTTAGATTTTGCGAGAACCAACAAATTAACCGCGAGGCGAGCATGAAAATTGATCTGAGAGCAAAAGAGAGTCTGGGAAAAAACGGGCTGCGCATCATCCGGGACGGATTTGCAGTGGCCAAATTCGGCGTTTGCCTGGACCTATCGGCGGTTGAATCTGCAAACGCACCGGCCGCGATCCGGCTGACTGCTGGCGACGACGACGGTGCCGGCGATAGATTGAATCCGGAAGAGTTTCTGGTCAAGCCGTTCCGGATCTTGTCTTCAGTGATCACGCCGGGCCGGTTCTTTGATTTCACCCGGGACGGGGTGCTCAAGGCGGCCGTGCCCCTTTTTGAAAAGCTGACGGTCTACGCCAACCACAACGCGGATGTCAACCAGTGGAAGGGCTACACGGCGGGGCCTATGTGGGATGCCGAAAACACGCCGCCCGGAATCAACGCCAACATGGTGATCGACCGCACGGTTGACGCCAACCTAGCCCGGGGGGTGGAGATCGGGGCGCTGCGCTCGGCCAGCGTGACCATCTGGTTCGAATATGAAAAATCCCATCCGGATCTGCGCTACTACTGGGATCATGTGGGCACGGAGGTGGACGGTGAGATTGTTCGTTTCATTGTCACGCGCGTCACCCGTGCGGCGGAAGTTTCCGTGGTGTGGGAGGGCGAGGACCCTTTTGCCAAGGCCCTGGAGGCCCAAGCGGCCCCGGTCGAGAGTGAAGATGATTTTCACACTTTTTTTGATCAAGGAGGAACAACCATGAAGTTGAGCAATGCTTTTGCAAAAAAAGTCGGCCTTGCAGCCGGCGAGGATGTAACGGCCGAAGCCCTGGAAGCGGCGATCGGCCAAAAGTTCTCCACATTTGAAATCACCATCGCCGAATTGAAGCCGGATGCCGCAGTGGGCCAAAAGCACCTTCAAGATTCCCGCAACCGGGCGGCAGCGCTGTACAAGACGGTCAAGGGCGAAACGTTTCGCCAGGAGTATGTGGACAACGTGATCTTGAAAGCGGACCTGGAAACAGTCCGGGCCATGGCGGACGAATTTTCCGACCAGGTGGAAAAGAGCGTGCCCCTTTGCTGCCCCAAGTGCGGAGAAAAACTGACCCGCAGATCTTCCCAGGCTTCTGGCGCCAAACCGGAACACAGCGACCGCAACGCACAGGATTTTAAGCTGTAGTCAACCTATCCATAACGGAGGATTCAAATCATGTTTGACACTGAATTTAGAGGGATCGGAAAAAAGACCATCACCCTGATCGCCGCCGCCGCCATCGTGGCCGATGACGAGGGCAAGCTGGTCAAAATCGGGGCGGAAAAAACCGGCGCGCTGTGCGCTGCCGAAGATGTTTTCTACGGTCCGATCGAAAAGTTCGAAGAGAGCAACGGCGTGCTGGAAAATGCCTTGACCGTGCAGCGCGCCGGCCTTGCCCAGGTGAGCTACACCGGATCGCCGGTTCTTGGCTGGACCGAGCTTGCGGCCGACGGCAACGGCGGGGTCAAGCCGCCGGCAGCAGCAGGCACGGGAAAGCATTTTCACGTGCTGAGCATCGATGCCTCGGCGGGAACGCTGTGGCTGGATCTGGGATAGAAAATTGCGCGGCCGTGAATCCGGATATCAAAGCCATTTTACTGCCATAGGAGGGCATTATGGAACTTGCCAAAGAGATGTATCAGGCGGCCCGCAGGGCCGGACTGACCTTTACCCAGTTGCTGGAAAAAGAGCAGCCGTCGCAAATGCAAGGGCTGGATGCGTTCGAGTTCGCCCTGTTCGATCGCAACATCAACCTGAAAAAGGGCACGGTGGAGCAATTTTACCGGACAAAGGAAGACAGCATCCTTTTTCCCGAGTTCATCAACCGCAACGTGCGCATCGGTATTGCCGGGCTGTCGGCCAAGGATGTGATGCTGGCCGATATCGTGGCCACCGAAACCGCCATCGATGCCGGGGTGTACGAATCGGTCAAGGCCCAGTTCGACGCCAAAAAGGACCTGGATTTCAAACGCGTCACCGAAGGCGCCCCCTTTCCCACGGTGACCATGACCACGGCCAAAAACTCGGTCAGGCTGGCCAAGGTGGGCGTGTCATTGGAGGCCAGTTACGAGGTGCTGCGGCGCATGAAACTGCCGCTTTTGTCCATCCACATGCAGTTGATCGGAAAACGCTTGGCCAAAAAGATGGTGGCCTATGCGGTGTACGTGCTGGTCAACGGCGACGGCAACGGCAACGCGCTGACGGCCACTTCGGCGGCTCTGACTTACGACAACCTGATGGGCTGGTTCATGGATATGGACAATTGGGAAGCCACGGTGTGGTTTGCCAAAAAGGCGCTGATCAAAGAGATGCTGGTCATTGAAGAGTTCAAGGACTCGCGTCTGTTTGACACGGCGCGCACCGGCGCTTTGGCAACGCCCTTCGGCAACGAGCTGAAAAAGTTCAACTGGGCCGAGTCCGCCTTGGGCGACGGCCAGCTTTTCCAGTTGGACAGATCGGCGGCCCTGGAGATCATTAAGGAGACCGGGGCGGAGTTGATCGAAACCGACAAGGTGATCGAGCGCCAGTTTGAAAAAACCGTGATCAGCCAAGTGGTGGGGTTTGCCAAGATCTTCGATGACGCGGCCATGATCTTTTCAAAGGCCGCCTGACATGGCTTCCATTAACGAAATGGTGGGGGCCAGGCTGCCGGACGAGGCCGAGCTTTTTGCCACCAGCCTGGACACCCTGATCGAAGAGGCCACGGCCCTGGAGGGTTGGGAGGGGATGGCCGAAGCCGACCTATCCACCCTGCAAAAATCGCTGATCGCCGATCTAACGGCTCAGGCCCTGATCCTGCCGGCCATGAGCCATTACAAAAAAGCGATCGCCGAGGCCCAGGGCGATGGCGCCGGAACGGCCAGGTTCGCGGACAAGCTGCAGTTTCTCAACCACATGGAGATAAAACTGACCGAATCGATCAACGACAAGCGCGGACGGCTGGACGCGGCGGCGGATACGGGCGTGCCCCTGGCAATGGTGGTGGAGCGATAATATGTCGGATCTTTTGGACAGCAATGCCATGGAGCAATTTGCCGTTGCCATGCGGGATGTGACCGACACGTTTTTTCGCTATGCAGTGCGGGTGGCGTTGGCGGACGGGCAATCCTACGACCTTGTGGCGGGCTTGAAGGAAATTACCGGCGAGTTGAAAACGGCCGAGGGCGGCAATGAGATCGACCGGGCCTATCGGCTGCGGTTCGGCCGGGCCTACCTGGCCGAGCAGGGACTGGTGGATTCTTCAGGAACACTGCTGATCGGCTACAACGCCACGATCTACATCGACGATCAGGCCTTTGCCATAGCCAAACTGCAGGAACCCGTGGTGTTCCGGGATCGCAAGCTGGTGGTGATGGCCGAGGTGGTGCGCTGATGGGCGGCGTATTTTTTACTGGCGATTGGCAACGGCTGATGGGCAACCTTGACCGGGTGAGCAACAGGTTGAAGTCCGACACCGGCAAAGCTATTGGGCGCAGCCTGGCCAAGATCGAGCGCACGGTGCTGGATCACGTGGATGCGCAGGACCTTGCCTGGGAGCCTTTGACCGATGCCTACGCCGCGCGCAAGGCGGCCGCCGGGCTGGATCCGGACACGTTGCGGGCCACCAACCAGATGTACGAAAACATCACCACGGATCAGCCGAACGATTTTTCAGGGGCGGTGGGCGTCACCCGGGGGGTGCTCACCAAAGACGGCGAAGATGTGACCGAGATCGCCCTGATCCATGAGCAACCGGACGATGACGGCAAGGTCATGCCGGCCAGAAAGCTGTGGAAACCTTCGTTCGAGGAAGTAAAGGACGATGTGGCGGCGCAACTGGCCGGGGTGACCATAAGAGCGTTTAAAAAATAATGATTGAATCTTGCCGACAATTTTTGCGCGATCGATTGATGGAGCTGCTGCTGGCTGACGGCACCCGGGCTTACGCTACCGATGCGATGTTCTTCGGCGATATGCCCAGGGACTGGCTCAAGGTCAACAGATTTGGGGTCAACTGCCTGCCGCTGACCGATCGCAAGACCCGCGACGGCCAACTGATCGGCCGGCAAAAGGACGCGGCCGGCACCCATTACGAGATGATCCGCAGAACCTACCGGCGCAAGGTGCTGTTCCGCTGCTTTTTATACGCAGCCGATTTTGCCGATCTATGGGGAAATACTTCGTTCACCGGCCTTGTGGATCAGTTCGGGCAGGCCGTGGCCGGGCACCGGTGCATGGCCGATGGGACGAACAATTCGATTTTCATTAATCTGCACGATGCGGCGCGGCCCTGGGACGCGGATGTGCAAAAAGAGCGTGTCAAGCTGATGCCCCACAAGGCCATTGTGCGGGTTGAATTTACCGGCGGCGTCCACGTCGTCACCCGGGTGCCGATCATACCCGGTATCGACTTGGCCAACGGGGTGAGCGTGACGGTGACCGCCTGATCAGGAGAAGCAAAGATGGCAAAGACGGAAAAACCCGATGAAAAAAAAAGTGAGACCGGTGCATCCATTGTGGCCGTTCATCCGCTGCAAAACGGGGCATTAGAGCCGGTGGAAAAACTTGCGCGGGCGGCCAAGGTGCCGGACTGGGAGTGCGCGGCCATGATGCACGCGGCCGGTTGGTCGCCAGGAAAGGTCGTGAATCAGAGCCGGTTCGACGCTGCGCTCGACGGTTTTCGAAAACGGCCCATGGGCGGCGGGCGCCTGAAGCAATAGTAATTTTTATCAGCTTGAAAGGAGACGATCATGGGCGATGTGCTTGAATATTTGGTGGATGGAACCAGCGGGCTTGCTCCGGGCGGTGTGGAAGGTCTTTGCATCTTGGCCGGCATTTGCAGCGCGGGCACGGCGGGCAAAGCCTACTTGCTGGGAAAATCCAGCGATCTGACCGACAAACTGGGGGTGGGACCGCTGGTAGATCGCCTGCGGGATGTGTTTGCCGAAGGCGGCCAGAGCCCGGTCGTTATCGCCGTGCCTGTGATCGGATCGGTGGCCGGAGCCATCGGGACCATTGCAAAGAGCGGCACGGGGCCGGATGTGACGGCAGCGGGCACTGTGCTGGCGGCGGCCCAGGTGGTGCTTGAAATCGTGTCCGGCGGCGCGCGCAATGTGGGCACCTACCGGCTGTCGGTGGACGGCGGGGACAATTACGGCATCATTAAAACCATTCCGGCTGACGGCGCCATTGCAGCGGGTTCGACCGGCGTGACCATCACGGTGCCGGAATCTTCCGACATGGCTGCGGGCGATCTTTACAGTTTCGATATCACGGAGCCCCGGGCATCGATCACCGATGTGATGGCGGCCATAGAACAACCCCTGAGCCTGTATGATGTGGAGTTCGTCTATGTGGTGGGGGCAACGGACGCAACGGACTGGGCGGCCATGGGGGTCAAGGCGGACACGCTGTGGAACGCCCATCGCCCCACGTTTTTTTTGGCCGAAACCCGGCTGCCCAATGAGGGTGAGGACCTGGACACCTGGACGGCGGCCATGCTGAGCGAGATTGGCGGGGTGGCCCATCGTTTTGTGGCGGTGTGCGCGGCCTTCGGGGAAGTGAGCGACGCCACCGGCCAGCGCCTGACGCGCAACTGGGCCGGGCTTGCGGCCGGCCGTTTGCTGAATATTGCGGTGATGCGCGCCATGGGCCGGGTGCGTGACGGTGGGCTTTCCGCAGGTTCATTGCCGGACGATTTTACCGAATCCATGCAGCAGCAGTTGGAGTCCGCCGGGTTCATTACCGCGCGGCACTATGCCGGTTTGTCCGGTACTTACTGGGGCGATGCGCGCACCCTGGCTGATGCCACCAGCGATTACCAGTACCTGGAGGTGGTGCGCACGGTGTTCAAGGCGGTTCGCAAGGCACGCATTGCGGCCCTTAAATCGATGTACGACGAGTTGGGTGATCCGGTGGCCGAAGGCGGCGCGGCCGGTTTGGGTTACCTTCAAACCAATATTGAAAATGCGCTCAACACTCTCAAGGCGGCGGTGCCGGCCGAACTGGCGGCCTATGTGGTGACCATCCCGGAGGGCCAGGACATCGTCAACAACGGCGTGGCGGTTGAGATGCAGTTGATCGGCATTCCCATCATTCGCCGGATCAAGCTGTACGCCAGCTATATCTATGCCGGATCGGCCTTTGATCCGCGTTTGTCGTAAAAGGAGAATTTAAGCCATGATCAACGGCAACAATTATGACTGGGAGAGCATGGAGATCAACTTGAACGGTGCCTGCGCGGTGATGATCACCGAAATCAGTTACAGCGACGAGCGGCCCATTGATCTGCGCTACGGCAAGGGCGGGACCCCGCGCGGCTACGGGCGCCAGAACTACAAGGCCTCGGGTGCCATGAAACTGGACCGCAGCGAGGCCGACCGGCTGCGCACGGCTCTGGGCGGATCGTTTTACAAGGGCGATTTCCCCATTACCGTAAGCTATGCCAACGACGATATGCCCACGGTCACGGACCGGCTGCCCAGGTGCAAAATCACCAAGACAGACACCTCCGGCAAGCAGGGGGATTCGAATGTGGGCGAGATGGGATTTGATTTCCAGATCCTCGACCCGATCAAGTGGAACGGCGTGGACGCCTACTAATTAAACCGATCAATGGGAAAGGAGAAGAAAATGACACTGCCCAGGGAAGTCATAGAGGCAAAGGAGAACGGTCAGGTGCTGGAGCTGACCGCTGAAAACGGTGACGTGTACTATTTCAAAGTGCCGGGCAAGCAGGACATGAACCGCTATCTGGCCACGGCGGCCAGGGGCAAGGTGGCCACGGCGGTGAGCAGCTTGGTGGCGGATCTGGCGCTTTATCCGGACACCGCAGAGTTGAAAAGCAGGTTTGCGGCAAAGCCCGGTCTGATGGTGGCGCTGAACAACGCGCTGCAAAATGCCGTAGGGATCAATGAGGAATTCGACGTAAAAAAGCTGTAACCGCCGGCTGCGCCCTGATCAACAACAATTGGGTGCGGCAGGCCCAAATCATGATCCGGCACTATCTGCGTATTGAGCCGGACGAGAACCTGAACGGGTTGTTGGAGCAATATGCGGATGCCGCCTGGATGGAAGAGCGCACGGTGGAAGCAATGGCGGCGGCGGTGGCTAAGGCGCTTGGCGCCGGAAAATAAGCGGGCGGATCAGGGCGGCCAGCAGGCTGACGACCAGGCTGAAAAGCCCGAAGGCTGACAAGGATAAGATAACGGCCAGGGTGATGCCGAAAAGGGTTTCCATGGGCTAAATTTATCGCAAAGACAAGGGTGCTGTCAAATGGAGAGCATTTACAAACTGGGAATCATTTTATCGGTGCTGGACCGGGTGACCGATCCTTCAACGCGCATCGGAAAAAGCCTGCAGGGCCTTCGCGGCCAGGCAGCCTCCCTGGGGCCGGTGTTCGATAAGTTCAAAACCTACGGCCTGCAGGTGGCCACCTTCGGGGCCATTATGCTGCATGTGCTGGCTGGCATGGCCATGGCCTCGGTGCCCACCCAGCAGGCCCTGGGAGAACTTGCCTCCGTGGGCGTGCAAGATCTTGCGGCGGTGGCCCAAGCCGGGCGCAAATTTTCCAACCAGTGGTCGGGTACGGATCAGGCCCAGTTCGTGACGGCGGCCTACGATATCAAGTCGGGTATCTCTTCTTTGACGGATACTGGGGTGGCCGAGTATACGCGCCTTGCGGCCCTAACGGGCAAAGCGACCAAAAGCACGACCGCCGAGATGACCAGCCTGTTCGCCACCGGTTACGGGATCTATAAGAATTACTACGACAAGCTGTCCGACCTGCAGTTCGGTCAGATGTTTTCTGCGGGCTTGGCGGCCAGTGTGCAGGCCTTCAAGACCACGGGCAGCGACATGGCCGGCGCCATTTCAAACCTGGGCGCCACCGCCACAACCGCCAATGTGCCGTTTGAAGAGCAACTGGCGATCCTGGGCATGCTGCAGGCCACCATGAGCGGCAACGAGGCCGGCACCCGCTACCGGGCCATGATTCAGGCTGCTGCAGATGCCGGCCAAAAGCTTAAACTGCAGTTTATGGACGCCAACAATCAACTGCTGTCCCTGCCCCAAATTTTAACGGCCTTGCGCAACAAGTACGGCGACACCCTGGATGCAATGGAGAAGATGGAGATCCAAAAGGCCTTCGGCACCCAGGAAGCGGTGATGGTGATCGATCTGCTTTACGGTTCGGTGGACAATTTAAGGCGGAACATCAAGGGGCTGTCAGGGGCCATGGGCCAGGGCACCTTGTTCACCCGGAATATGGCCGCCACCATGAACCGGGACCTTGGGGCGGGCCTGGCCCTGTTGCAGCAGCAGACCAGGAACCTGATAATCATCATCGGCGATCAGCTTGCGCCGGCCCTTATTCCGCTGTTTGCCGCCATCGGCAACGGGATTGTCCGGTTGCAGGAGTTCGCCGTAAAGCACAAGACCTTGACCCGCGTGCTGGTGATCTCTTTAGCGGTGATCGGCACGCTTGCTTTCGCACTGGGCACCCTTGCGGCGGCCATCGGCCTGACCGGTCTGATGTGGCCCAACGTGGTGTCGGGGTTCACGCTGCTGGCCAAGGCGGCCCAGTGGCTCTATGTGGGTATTTTGACGGTGATTCCGGCGGTGTGGTCGTTTACGGCGGCTCTTTTGGCCAACCCCATCACCTGGGTGGTGATCGCGGTTGCGGCCCTGGTGGCAGGCTTGATGTGGCTCTACAAGAAGTTTCAGGCGGTGCGCAAGGTGCTGAACCCGTATCTGTTCGCCCTGGGGTTTTTGGCCGGCGTGTATGTGCGCCTGTCAAAGGCGGTGCTGCGTTTTGTGACCGTGCCCCTGCGGCTGATGATCGACGGGTTCATCTTCTTGTACAAGCACTTGGACGATATCCGCCAGATGTTCGGGCCGCTGATTTCCTTGCTGGGATCGGTTGCCTCGGCGGTCCTGGGGCCGTTTGAGCGCATGGTTGATTGGCTGTCCAGCTTGAACCTGTTTGAATCGGGCCAAAAAATGATCAAGACAATGGTGGACGGCATTGCTTCGGTGATCGATCTGCCCGAAAAGCTGATTCGCGTCGGGTTGGAAAAGATACGCAATTTACTGCCCTTTTCCGATGCCAAGGAGGGACCACTTTCGGATCTGACCCTGTCCGGCACCCGGATTTTGCAGACGTTGGGGGCCGGTGTGCAGGCGGCTGCGCCGGGGTTCCGGCGCCAGGTTACGGCGGCCCTGGGCGGTGCGGCGCTGGCCACGTCCGTGGCGGTGACGCCGGTCATGTCCGGCCCCGGGTTTGGTTTGCAGCAGGCCGAGGCACCGACGGGCAAGAGGGCCGCCACCGCCAAAACATACAAGATCCATATCGAACGCATTGAATTGCCCCGGGTAAACGACGGACGCAGCTTTATCCATGAATTGGAAATGCTGGTGGAGGGCTACGATGGCTGACCGGCTCACCTTTGAACATGGCCAGGTGTGGCTGGCCGATGTCCTGTTGCCGGGCCAATTGCGTGAATTGTGGATTCGCGGGGAGGCCCAACTGGATGAAGTAAAAGTGGAGGGCGTGTCCGGTAAGACCCATCAGCCCAACGGCTGGTCGGATATGGATATCACCCTGTCGCTGGATCTTCTGACAGACGATGGCGGCACCTGCTACGACAAACTGGCCACCATCAACCACATTTTCAGGCGCTACGGCGGCAATGCGGACCCGAAAGTCTACGAGGTAAGCGGCAATCCGCACATGGCGGCCCGGGGCATCGGCCAGGTGATCTTCGCCGGGCTGGATTCATACGAGTCCGAAGAGGACGATGTGATCTATGCGGGCCTGCATTTTGTGCAAGACCGGCCGGCGGTGATCAAGGCGGAAAAGCGGGTGGCCGGTGCCGGCCCAAGTTCGAGTACCCCGGCGGCTGATACGGCCGCCTCGGCAGAGGCTGACGAGGATGTGGCCCGGGATGATTCAAATCCTTTTGCAGACGGATATAAGGCGGCGCAATGATCAGCGGTGTGCGCATAAACATTTTGATCGGCGACCGGCAGGTGCTGCGCTGTTGCGATCTTTGGATCGAGTCGGTGCGCCATCAGCCCTTGACCAGGGCCTCAATTACCTTGCCGGACGGCTCCGCAGAGCTTTATCAAAGTATCGCCTCCGGCGAGTCGGTGCAGATCCGGCTTGGGCTGCGCGATGAATCACCGGCCGTTTGGAGCGGCACGGTTGCCGGTACCGGCAGCTATGAAAGCGGGCTTTTGACCGTGCGGGTCACCGGACCTGAAACACCGTTGATCGGCACCCGCATCAGCCAGCATTGGGAATCCGAGTCCGCCGAGGCGATCGTGCGCTGGGCGATTAAACAGGCCGGGCTGACCGAGGGCCGTATCGATGCACCTGGTGTGAGCCTGCCCCACTTTGTGGCCTCGGATGTGCCGGTGTGGCAGGTGGCGGCGCAGGCGGCGAGCAGTTGCCAAAGAAGTTTTGATCTGGACATGAGCGGATGGGCGCTGTGGATGGGGGCTGATGGGGTGGTCAACTGGGGTGATTTTGAGGAGTCCGGCGATGGGCCGGTGATCGCCTCCGGGGACAATCTGATCACCCATGTCGCAGGGGACTGCCATCGGCAATTGAACATGGTGACGACCTTTTTGACGGCGGGCCTGCGCCATTCGCGGCTGTTTCACCTGGCGGACACCCGCCGGGGGATCGACGGGCAGTACCGGGCGCTGCGGGTGCGGCACCATGTGCAACCCGAACGGGCGCGAACCATCATTTTGTATGGAGAAGAATATGGTCAATGCTGATTTAAAGGCACTTTTAAAGCGTGTGGTCGAGCTTGTGACGCCCAACCTGCGCCATTACTACCGGGTGGTAAGAAAGGCCCGGGTAGTAAAATCCTATGCCTGCGACGGCAGCTACTGGGCCGATGTGCAGCCGCTGCGCAACGATGAGAGTGTGGACGAGGCCGAACCCGTGATCCGCCGGGTGGAGATACCGGTGATCTGGGCCGGCGCCGGGCGCGGGATGGTGTGCCCGCCGGCTGCGGGCAGTTTTTGCGATCTGGAATACTACGACGGCGATCCGGACTATCCGCGTATATCCAATTTCCGGTGGCACGGCAACGGTGCCCCGGTTTGCGAGGAGGGTGCTTTGATCATCCAGCAGGCCGGCGGCGTATCGATCAAGATTGATGCCTCGTCAAACATGCTTTTAACCACAACCGCCGGCCGCCAGGTGTCTGTGGGAGCCGATTATGCGGGTCAAATCGGCGGGGCCTGGTCCGTCGATGCGGCCGGTACGGCCACGCTGAAGGCTGCGGCCATTGTGCTGGACGCGCCGGTATCGATCACCCAAACATTAACCGTAGCCAACGGGATATCCGGCAGCGGTGTGACCATGAATAACGGTAACATCCATGCGGACAACGATATCGATGCCGGCGGTGATATCACCTGCGTGGGCGGCAACCCGAACCATCATAGCCATTAGTGGGGATCATGGACGATATTTTTGGACAGGACATAATGCTGGCGGGTGACGGTCAGGCCCTGGTTGCGGCCGACGGCTCCCTGGTGCTCACCGCAGGGGTTGAAACAGGCTTGCAGGATATCCGCATGCGGTTGTTCAGCCGATTGGGCGAATTGTTCTACGATCGAAATTTTGGCGCCCTGGTGCACAATTGGATCAACGAAGAGAACACCCTGGCCAACCGGCTGACATTCGAGGCCGAGGTGGCGCGCCGGGTCGACAACGATCCGCGCGTCGTTGTGGGTTCGGCAGCCTGCACGGTTTCTGATTGGGATGAAACGGGCATAACAGCGCGCCTGACGTTTGAGTTTATTGACGTGGACCACCCCTACAATCTGGTAATCGCCGTGTCTTCGGACAAGATGGATATGGTGGTGGACGATGCGGACCCGATTTAGCGAGGCGATATGAGCGTACCCATTGACAAGAGCCTGGACGATATCCGAACCGATATGTATGCGCGCATCGAACAAGTACAAATCGAGTACGCGGCCGCAGGCTGGCTACCCACGGTGCTCAACCTTGCCAAGGGTGTCATCCGTGGAATGCTGGAGCTTTGGAACTGGGGGCTTTACCAGCTTTATCTGTTTTTGCAAAGCGTTCTTACCCAAGCCTTTGCCAGCAGCGCAACGGGGCTGTGGCTGGATCTGCACTGCCGGCAGGTTGAAATCTATCGCCTGGCAAAGACCAAGACGGCCGGAACGGTCCATTTCATGCGTGCGGGTTCGACGGGTAACGTGATGATCCCGGCCGGCCGGATCGTAAAGACCCTGCCCGATGGCACCGGTGCGGTTTATCGCTTTGTGACCATCTCCGAGGTGGTGCTGGCAGATGGCCGGACCGAGGTTGCGGCCCCTGTCCGGGCCGAGGAATACGGGGCCGGGCCCAATGTGGTGACCGGGCAGATCAATCGGATCGTGACCACCATATCCGGCGTTGATTCGGTTGAAAACCGCCCCGGTTGGCTGACCAGCGAAGGAACGGACCAAGAAGCGGATGACGCCCTGCGGGAACGCTACGTGCTGGCCTGGCAGGAAAAAAACGGCTGCACCAAATATGCGTATCAGGCCTGGGCGCGTTCGGTGACCGGGGTGGCATCGGCCACGATTCTGGATCAGCATCCGCGCGGCCAGGGCACGGTGGATGTGGTGATCACCGGCACGGCCGGGGCTCCCACCACCGAATTGATCCAGGCGGTGGATGCAGTTGTCCAGGCCAAACGGCCCATCAATGATGACGTGCTGGTCAAGGGGCCGACCCTGGTAACCATGGATATCGTCGCTGAACTTGAGCTTGTGTCCGGCAATGCGGAGGAGATTGAAGCGGCGGCCCTGCAGCGCATCAACGCGCTTTTTTCATCCGGTTCGACAATATCGGGCATCACGGCTCTTGCGGTCGGACAGGATGTGCCGCTGGATCTTTTGCGCTGGGTATTGATGGGGATTGCCGGCGTCAAGCGGGTTGTTTTTACCAGCCCCGCCGATGACACGGCCGTGGCTGATGACGGACTGGCCGTGCTGCAAAGCGTTACGATTACGTCCAGCACAGCAGGCGAGGCGTGATGGCCGTTTTTTGGAAATACTTTCGAGGCAAGCTGCGTTTTTCCTTGATCTGGTCGCCCGGACCTCTTGCCGCATTGGCCAAGGGCGGCGCGGCGATGCTTGATGAGGCCCGGGATGCTGTTTTGTGGTTGCGGGATCAGTTTATCCCGGAACGCTGCGAGCAGGACTATATCGGCCGGTTTGCGGACTCAAGGGGGATCGTGCGCGGCCTGCTGGAAACGGACGCCTATTACAACGCCAGGGTACGACTGGCCTATCAGTGGTGGGTGCAGGGCGGACGGACGGTCCAGATGGAAATGGTGCTGAAAACCTATTTTGCCTTTGGCGGTGTTCAAGTGCAGTCCCTGCGCGATGAGGACGAGAACCGCTGGGCCGAGTTCCGGGTGCTGGTGGATGTGATCGGCGAGAACCTGCAGGTGACGCCCGAACAGGTGGTCTGGGCGATCAATGAGACCAAACCGGCAAGATCGCTGCTGGCCGAGGTGATTTACAGCTTTACCGCCGAAGGGGCGGTGCCGGTGTGGGCCATCGGCATGGCTTCGGCTGAAATTGTAACCGTGTATCCGCAATAAGGGATCTGGGATGGCTGAATATTATGTGATTTTGACAAGCTTGGGCCAGGCTGCATTGGCGGCCGCCCAGGCTGGTGGCGAGGCTGTACATCTGACCGAGTTTGCCGTGGGAGATGGCGGCGGAGCCTATTGTGACCCCCTTGAAACCCAGGTAGGTTTGGTCAATGAAGTCTGGCGCGGCAGCATCAATAAAATTTTTGTGCACAGCCAGAACCACAACTGGGTGGTTGCCGAAGCGCTGATCCCTGCCGATGAGGGTGGTTTCGATATCCGTGAGGCCGGGATTTTTGATGATGTCGGCAACCTCTTTGCCGTGGGCAAATACCCTTTGACCACCAAACCGGCGTACGGCAGCGGATCGGAAAAAGAGCTGTACGTGCGCTTGGTCATGCAGGTCAGCAACGCCGCCGATGTGCAGATGACCGTGGATCTGAGTGTGGCCACGGCCACCATGCAGGACCTTGCCGACCACGAAGCCAAGCAGCTTGACCCTGCTGACACCGATGAGATCAAGGAAAAGCATCTTTCCAACGCCCAGGCCAATGGCTGGGAAGCAGCCATCGCAGCCAATGCGCAGGTGATATCGGATGAGATTTCAAATCGTGCCGCCGCCGACACCGCCCATGCCGGCAATACCGGCAACCCGCACAACGTGACCAAGGCACAGGTCGGTTTGGGCAGTGTGCCCAATACCGATTTTACCTCGGCGGTGGGGGCCAATGCAGCCGCTATAGCCGCTTTAATCCCATCCGGAAGCGTGATGATATTCGGCCAAAATGCCGCTCCCACCGGATGGACGCGCAAAACCGATTGGCAAGACAACACCATGCTCTGCTATGCGGCGTCCGGCAATATCGGCTCCGGCGGCAGTGTAAATCCACAAAGCGCACACATGCACACCGGCCCCATCCATGCCCACACAGGGTCATTGCATACGCACAGCGGGCCATTGCATACGCATGGACCCGGGAGTTTGCGATGGGAATCCGCGCGATGGCAGTATTCTGCCGATCCCGGTTTGCATTTATACGATCCGGCCGGCGCTTTGGTACGGGTCATGCCGGCCGTAACCGCATTTGGGGCCGGCGGCATCACCGGTATCAGTTGGTTAACATCAGATCAGATCGGTTACACCGCCAATGGGACAGGGGCCACGAGTAGCGGGGGGGGCGATAGCACGGGACCGGCCGGGGCTGGCAATACCGGCTATGCGGGCGATGGCGCCACTGGTCTTAATACCGCCCCGCATTATCAGGAAGTGATCGCAGCCATCAAGGATTAAGAACAAGAAAAGGAGTCGTCAGTCATGGGGAAAAAAAACGGCCCGCCCTGCATCCGGGGTTTGAAACCGTATGAAAAATCAGGGTGCCCCTGCCGTCCGTGGGATGGTGAAAACGGGTGCCCGGCATGGGTGGAGCTTCTGGTGACACCGGCAAATGAGCCGCTCAAACCAAAAGACAAGATTGGCAAATGCCTCGATCAATGGGATCTGGAATTGCGCCTCAAATCACTGGGTCTGCTTGAAGGCAACCAGCAGGCCATCGAGTCGTTCAGAAACAACATGAGCGTGGCCGGATCACCCAAGCCGGACCCTGCCCTGACGATCCTGGTACAGGCCTTTGAAGAGTATAAGGGGAAAATTCCCCATGTGACCAAAATGACAATCAGCGGAT
>JBFFHG010000001.1:0-24221 GCA_041557055.1 Desulfosarcinaceae bacterium | reverse complement strand
TGAGGCCAAAGCCAAGATCAGACGCAGTCGCAGATCGTGCAAAGACGACCTGAAGCAGTGATGCATAAAATGTGAAGTTATTTTTGCGCGAGCCCTAAGTGTTTGCAAACCGCCAACTGTCCGCCCGGATCTGAGCAAAAAAAAGCCGCGCAGATGTCACCGGACCTTCAACCAAACATAGCGGCCGCGAAAAACAATCTTGCCTGCTGTCGCATACAGCTTCCATCGTAGTGTTTGCACCTGGTGCCGGTGCCAAGACTTGTCCGGCGTTTTGAGCACAAATAGCCGGACAACGTTGTAAGCCAAACAACCGATGCGAAAAAATACCGCATTGGCCTCAAACTGACCGCAGGGCAGCCGATGAAGGCAGTCTATGCAGCGGCAAAACTTGGCACAGACCATCATCATCTCTGATCTGCCGTAAATCTTCCAAACTTCTGCCGCCACCGTTGAGCATTGGAATAAGCGTAAATACGTGTTCGCTTGCACGGTAGCCTGCGCCACTGCCTGGTGTCGGCAAATTTTTGTCCAGAGCATTCAATAGGCCCAGGCCGACCGCAAATTCCCCCAAAAGAGCCAGTCCGGCATGCGCTGTGATCAGATTTTTCGTCTCTTCTATTTTGAATGGTAGCACGGTTTGTTTTATCATTGATTTTCACCTAAATTTCCTTACCAATCGCGGATCTTGGAATCCATAGCGCCCGTGCCATCGCATATCTCTCTTTGGATTGTTGGCCTGGTCGCGGCAAATGCCGCAAAATAATATCAAATGCAACTGTTCCATAATCACGATGTTTCAATACGCATAACGCTGTTAAATCCCTTCGCCATCTTTTTTATGCCACGTCAGGGTATAATCAACCGTAATTATAGACTATAGCGATATCTGAGGACAAGCCTTGACAATCCGCTGGCCAGCGCATATTAGAGCCTTGCACTTGCCATGGGGCCAGCCTGAATGCTAAGTCATCCAGCATGAAAAAGGCCCCAAGCGTTTATTTTGTTCTGTAAAAATGAAACTGCCCTGTTGATCGAAACGGTTTCTAACTTTTAGCCAGGAGTTTTCCATTGACCCAAATCGCTCACACAACCATTATCAGCCAGGAACTTAACATCGGCTCGCAGCAAATAGAGGCGGTCCGGGAATTGCTTTCCCAGGACGCCACCGTTCCTTTTATCGCCCGCTATCGCAAGGAGGCCACGGGTAGCCTGGACGAAATCCAGATTATGGCTATCCGCGACCGGATCAACCAACTGGCCGAACTGGACAGCCGCCGCGAAACCATTCTCAACAGCCTGGAAAAGCACGGGCATCTGACCGATGAACTCAAAGAGAAGGTGTCGGCGGCCGACACAATCGCCGTGCTTGAGGATATTTACCTTCCCTATCGGCCCAAAAGGCGCACCAAGGGCACCATCGCCAAGGAGAGAGGATTGGAGCCTTTGGCCCAGATTATTTTTTCCCAAAACGGAGGCGATCCCCTGGCGGCTGCCCAGCCGTTTATCGATCCGGAAAAAGAGGTGCCCACGGTTGATGACGCCCTTCAGGGGGCCCGATATATTATCGCTGAATGGATCAATGAAGATGAGATCGCCCGGGCGCGGTTACGGGCCCTGTTCCAGCAAAAAGCCATTGTCACAAGCACCGTCATTGAAGGCAAAGAGGAACAAGGCAGCAAATTCAAAGACTATTTTGATTGGAAAGAAACGGTCTCCCAGGCGCCTTCCCACCGCATCCTGGCCATGCGCCGGGGGGAACGCGAAGAGATTTTAGCCTTGAACATGCAGCCGCCCGAAGAGGAATCAACCGAAATTCTGGAAAAATTATTCATAAAAGGTCAGGGGGCCGATTCGGAACAAGTGGCCATGGCCCTGCGGGACAGCTACAAACGACTGCTTTCCCGATCTCTGGAGACCGAATTGCGCCTCGATTCCAAGGTCCGGGCCGACAGAGAGGCCATTGCGGTCTTTGCCGACAATTTGCGCCAACTGCTGCTGGCGCCACCGCTGGGCGCCAAGCGGGTGATGGGTATCGATCCGGGTTTTCGGACTGGTTGCAAACTGGTCTGCCTGGACCGTCAGGGCAAACTGCTGCACAACAGCACATTCTATCCTCACACCTCGGCGGCCCAACTGGAAAAGGCCAAGGCAGAGGTTCAAAAATTATGCCGGGACTTCAAGGTCGAAGCCATTGCCATCGGCAACGGCACCGCCGGACGGGAAACCGAAGCTTTTGTTCGCGCCCTGGAACTACCCAAGGACATTATTGTGTTGATGGTCAACGAAAGCGGCGCCTCAGTCTATTCAGCCTCGGAGGTTGCCAGGCAAGAGTTTCCCGACCACGACCTGACTGTCCGCGGCGCCGTTTCCATAGGCCGCCGGTTGATGGACCCGCTGGCCGAACTGGTGAAAATCGACCCCAAATCCATCGGTGTGGGTCAGTATCAGCACGATGTGGACCAAACCGAACTTAAAAACACTCTGGATGATGTGGTCATAAGCTGCGTGAATGCTGTGGGGGTGGATGTCAACCGCGCCAGTGCGCAACTGCTGGCTTATGTTTCCGGGCTCGGTCCCCAACTGGCCCGCAATATTGTCAGCCATCGCGATGCCAGCGGCCCTTTTTCAGGCCGCGCGGCTTTGCGAGAGGTTCCCCGTCTGGGACCTAAAGCTTTTGAGCAGGCCGCCGGCTTTTTGCGCATAACGGATGCGGCCAATCCTCTGGACGCCAGCGCCGTGCACCCGGAGAGCTACGCCATCGTTGACGCTATGGCGGCGGATCTTAGCTGCACCGTGATGGACCTGATGCAGCAACCCGACGTGCGCAAACAGATCGATATTCAACATTACGTCACCGATACCGTGGGTGTTCCGACCCTCACCGATATCGTGAAAGAGTTGGCCAAACCGGGCCGCGACCCGCGCAAGACCTTTGAGATATTTGCTTTTGACGAAAATGTCTCCGAAATGAAGGACCTTGAACCGGGCATGCAACTGCCCGGCATCGTGACCAACGTGACCAAATTCGGCGCTTTTGTGGATATCGGCGTGCACCAGGACGGGTTGGTCCACATCAGCGAACTGGCCGATCGTTTTATCAACGATCCCAACGAGGTGGTCAAGGTTCAGCAAAAAGTCAGAGTCACGGTCCTGGAGGTGGACATGGCCCGCAAACGCATCAGCCTCTCCATGCGAAGCGGCCAAAAGTCATCGTCGTCACAGCCTGCCGCCGGGAAGCCGGCCAAACCGCAGCCTAAAGGCAAGGGGAAAAAACCGGGATCCGGTGCCAAGCAGCCCTTTCACAACCCGTTGGCCGAAGCCCTGGCCAAACTTAAAAAATCCTGATGCCGTGAAAGCCGTCATTCAACGTGTCAGCAACTGCGAGGTTTTGGTGGACAATCATACGGTGGGCTCCATCGGTCGGGGAATGGCGGTTCTGCTGGGGGTTGCCCGCGACGACTCGGAACAAGAGGTCGATTATCTGGCCGAAAAGATTGTCCATCTGCGTATTTTTGAAGATGAAAACGGCAAGATGAACCGCTCATTGCTGGATACGGGCGGCAGCATGCTGGTGATCTCCCAATTTACGCTCCTGGGAGACTGCCGTAAGGGCCGCCGCCCCTCCTTTGCGGCGGCCGCACCGCCCGAGAAAGCCGAAGTGCTCTATACCCGCTTTATCCAAAAAGTCCGGCAAATGGGCGTGGCGACCGCCACCGGCCGGTTCCGCACCGAGATGCAGGTCTTACTGACCAACGAGGGGCCGGTCACTTTGGTTCTGGAGACGCCAGTGTAACGCATGAAGTTTTGACCGCGCAAACCAAAGCTGTGAAATGGATCGCAAACGAGCGTTTTTCACCGTTCCGAATTGTTCACAATTTGTTCATAACTTCAGCAACCATTTAAAATGGCACAAAAAACCAGCTCCGCTGATTTTTACTATGTTTCGAATGTATTAGCGGTTTCCCCATCCATTATCATCCAACGAAACAAGAAGTTATCCCCATTGCAAGGCAAGAAATTGAAAAACACCTGAAACAGGGCCAAATCAATTTTGACTTCTGCCGCCCTTTCCGTGGATATTTACTTCTACACCCAGTACAATATCAAACAGTAAAACCCTTTTGCCGACTGGATCACCGCCATCCGTACAGGCCGCAAACCACCCTGCCCGGGCCCAAAATCTGTATTGGAGCATCACCGAAATTGTTCCAAAACCCAAACAACCTTAGAAAGGTTTTCAATATGGAACCATTCCCCCTCTATTACAGACCCGGTAAAAAAATCAACAACAGCCAGTTTTTCCGTAATTATCAATGTGCGGATTACGATCGGTGCTTAAATCGGGCCGCCCTTGAAGATCTTTTTTTGGATTGTACCCAGTGTTTGTTAAAAAATGATGTAACAGAGACGTTTTCACTGTTTCTCAAAAGCAGGAAACCAGATTGATCGGGCGTCGGATACCGCCATCACTCGATATGATACTTATTCAGCTTGCGGTATAATGTGGCCTCTCCAATACCAAGCAGTCCGGCGGCTCTCTTGCGGTGGCCGTTGCACTTGAGCAGGGCGTTACGAATGGCCGACACTTCGTAGGCGGCCAGACTTTCCCCGCTTATGCCATTGGAGCAGCCGGCCAAATTGTTGCCGGCGTATATATTTTCGGGCAGGTCGCCTGGCATAATGGCTCGATTCTGCCCCATGGCCACGGCCCGGCGAATGACATTCTCAAGTTCGCGCACATTCCCGGGCCAATCATAGGCATTCAGATAGGCCAGCGCTTCATTGGAAAGATGGGCCACCGAACTGATCGGCGTGCCGAATTGATTGATGAAATAACGCGTCAGCAGAGGGATATCTTCCAACCGGCTGCTGAGTGACGGCACCCCCAGGACCACGACATTCAACCGGAAGTAAAGATCTTGCCGAAATCGTCCCTGAGCCACCTCTTCCTCCAGATTTCGATTGGTGGCGGCAATGATGCGCACATCGACGTTGTAATTCTGGCTTGCACCCACCGGGCGCACCTCTTTTTCCTGAATGGAACGCAACAACTTAACCTGCATGGCCAAAGGCAGCTCCCCCACCTCATCCAGAAAAAGGGTCCCCTTATCAGCCGAACGGATTAACCCTTTGGTGGATTCATGGGCGCCGGTAAAAGCGCCTTTGACATGCCCGAACAATTCACTGCCCATCACGTTTTCGTTGATGCTGGCGCAATCAACAGGCACAAAGGGATGATTCCTGCGAAGGCTATGGAAATGAATGGCGCGCGCCACAAGCTCTTTACCGGTACCTGTTTCTCCCTGGATCAATACCGATGCATCCGATCCGGATACCTGCAGGATCAATCTTTTTAGCTTGAGCATGGCCGTTGAATTGCCGATCAATTGATCATAACCGAACTGAAATTGGATCTTCTCCTTGAGCCGCTGGTTCTCCTGCTCCAGGTACCAGATGTGATAGATCTGATTCATGCAGGCCTCAATGGTTTCAGGCTCAAA
Organism: Desulfosarcinaceae bacterium; assembly: GCA_041557055.1. Classification (GTDB taxonomy): domain Bacteria; phylum Desulfobacterota; class Desulfobacteria; order Desulfobacterales; family Desulfosarcinaceae; genus JARRKU01. The sequence goes on along the minus strand of JBFFHG010000001.1, from coordinate 18,720 downwards.
AGGTTTCTGAAGAAAGTCCACCGCCCCTATCTGAATGGCTTTCACGGCTTCTTTGACACCACCGAAACCGGTCAGAATCACCACTTGCACCCAAGGCCATTTGCTGCGGACCCGCTCCAGCAATTCCAAGCCGTCCATTTCCGGCATTTTGAGATCCACCAAGGCGGCGTCGATCCGTGTCTGCTGCAATATCTCCATAGCCATCCGGCCGTTTTCCACTGTATGGATCTGGTAGGGTGCTTTGCAAAAGACGCGCTTCAAGGATGCCAGAATGGCGGGTTCGTCGTCCACCAGCAACAATGAAAACTGACGGGTCTCCTTACTGTCCATCAACGATGTTTCCTTTCATCCTTATTATCGGACAATGTTCCTTCATCTTGATAAATATTCACTTCCGTGCCACAAAAAAGGAGAGACGGCTGTTTTCAATGCAATCACCATAATTTGGGCAACAGAATGAGTTCACAACAAAAATTTCATATTTTCCTAATTGTTATGCTGCTAAACCTTGCAGCTCTAAAGGGCAACGTTCCATGGGCCGCCGAAAGGAAGACGGCGCATGCTCTGGGCCAAAAACTGGAGAGTCTGACAGGCGCCGGGGATGCCGTCCTGGTGGCGGCCCCGGATGGGCGTATCCTCGCCGGGGTCAACATTGACCTTGCCCTGATTCCAGCTTCAACCCTTAAACTGCTTACAGCCCTGGCGGCGCTTGATATCCTTGGTCCCGATTACCGCTTCAGAACGAATTTTTATATGGACGCCCAAAACAACCTGAAAATAAAGGGCTACGGCGACCCCTTGCTGATCTCCGAAGAATTGAAAACAATGGCTGAACATTTGGCGACCCAAATACCATTTGTAAACAACCTGATTCTGGATAGTTCCTATTTTAACCGACCCGTCCGAATTCCCGGCCGCGGCAGCTCCGCAGAACCCTACGATGCCCCCAACGGCGCGCTGTGCGTCAATTTCAATACAGTGGCCTTCAATCGCAAAAACGGACGCTGGACAACCGGTGAACGCCAAACCCCCCTGCTGCCTTCCGTGCTTCCCAAAATCATGGCATCCGGCCTGACGCGGGGACGAATTACCCTGGCAGCCGATAGTATCGAAGCCCTCCAGTATACAGGTGAGTTGTTTAAGTTCTTTTTTGATCAGGCTGGACTACAAGTCAAAGGGGACATAAGCCAAGGCCGGGCAGCCCCCGAAACAGATCGATTAATCTGGCCTTATCAATCCCGTCACCAGTTGCGTAAAGTGGTTGCCGACCTTCTTGAGTATTCCAACAATTTCATGGCCAATCAGATCCTGCTGGTCATGGGGGCAGAGATTTCAGGAGCGCCCGCGACAGTCGATAAGGGGTTGCATGTATTGAAAAAATACTACCAGGAGGAGTTGAAAATCAAAACCGGCCGAATTGTAGAAGCTTCAGGCATTTCTCGGGACAATCGGATCACGGCGCAGGCCATGCTGAAAATCCTGCAGCGATATAAACCCTACCACACATTGATGCGCCGGGAAGGCCGTCAGTTTTATAAAACCGGCCATTTAAACGGCATTCGAACCAGGGCCGGTTTCTTGTCCGGTGCAGATGGCGGCCTCTATCCGTTTGTGGTCCTGATCAACACACCAGGCAAAAACACGAACAACATTATGAATACGATTGAAAAGCATCTGAAAGGTTTTCCTTGATCAGCGGCGCGGGGCCCGTTGCCCCGGCCCCATCCCTCAAGCCATGGGTCGAGTCTCACACCGGACAGAGGAAATACTGAATCACAAACAAACAGACAGGGCAAAAGGGCAACGAACTCAAAAGCTGTAGGGGAGCTTTTTATGAATCTTGATGCGCCCCTTTTCCTTGGTTATGTAACCGCCGCCGACCAGTTCATTGAAAATACGGTTGACCGTTTCCCGTGATGCCCCCACCAAATCGGCCAGCTCCTGTTGGGTCAGCTTTTCCTCAATTACCCCATCCTCATTCTGATTTTCGATCAGAAAACGGGTCAGGCGCCCATAAACATCCAGAAAGGCCAGTTGCTCGATTTGCTCAGTGGCCTTTCTGAGTTTTTCCAACAGGGCCCGAATGACGTTCCAGTAGATCTCATGATGTTTGGCGGCAAAATCGAAAAAGGCGTTGCGCGGCAGAACCATCAAGATGCACTTCTCTTTTGTAATCACCGTTGCACAACGCACATTGCGATCGAAAAAACTCATCTCACCGAAATAATCATAGGGGCCGAAGCGATTGACGATGAACTGCCTGCCCGATTCATCACTGCGCAGGGCATGGGCCTTGCCTTTTACAACAACGTAAAGCGAGTCCGTATTGTCGCCTTCATTGATCACCACACTGTTCTTGGCCACCGACCGCTCATGGCCGATGGTCTCCAGTTGGGCAATCTCCTGCGCTTTCAAATTCGAAAAAAGGGAAACCCGTTCTAACATGAATGCTCCAAATTTTTCTTAAAATGCCTTATTTCAGGTCGTTGGCGATCCCTAAACGTTTATATGCTGATTTCCGAACACCGGGAATATAAACCCGGGCCTGATCAGGGGCAAGCACCGTGTCTATCACACGCGCTCTGGTGCCAGGTTGTTTCATCGAAACATGTGCAAAAACAAATATTTTCGCAACAATCCGCGATCCTGATAGAACCTTTAATTTTGTATATTGTAAAGGTATCCAACAATCTTATGCCTGCCCGCGAGTCAGGATCAGTATCTCGAACCAATGAAGCAAACTTCTTTAGATCCTTTTCGGATATGCTGCGGCCCGACGCGTCGGCTATAAACAGCTTTTTGCCGTCAAAATTAACGCTGAAAACAGCGCCATTGGCTTTATCTGCGGGAGTGCCTTCAAGGCATCGGGAATCTTTGTCACACAGCCACACATTGCTGTGATTGGGGATGCGATAAACCGTAAAACATCCGAGAACCTTCATCCAGTTCGGCTCCGTTGTATCCGATTTTTGCAGCAACACGCCAAAAGGCATCGGTTTGGTTGAAACGACCTCCCCCTTTTGATCCGCAAAGAAAAATTGGCCTTTTGAGTTGTAATTCTTTGTAATCTTGGCATCTTCAGGCACCGGCGCCGGGAAAGGAGGGCTTGGTCTGTATGACCATCCAGCACATCCGGCTAACACGAACACCCCAAGCAAGATCCAGAGAACATTCCAAACACCCTTTTTTAAATGTAAGCCCTTCATAAAAAACCTCCTTTAACTAGTAAGACAACGTAATTTTGCCAAATGCAAAAACACCGGGAACCACGGCAGGATTCGATGGATCAGTGTCTGTGTAGTTGAATTGCTCATCTAAAAGATTTTTTACGCCGAAAGAGAGAATGCCCCATTGTTTTGGCAATCGAAATGCGACTTCAGTGTCTATTATCCAAAAGCTGTCGCTGTCAGAATAGATCTCCCTTGTATCGGTCGCTGCAAATTCTCCTTGCTGGTAAAAATAGGTTGTCGCAACCCTGAAAGAGAAACCCAAGGGGCTGAAGAATCTAAGGCTCAATGGAACGCGGTGGGTCTCAATATCAACGATATCAAACGTCATCGGATTGTCTCTGCGGTCGAACTGTTCATATTGATATTCGGCACGCAATGCAATGGCGTCACTGGGCGCCCAGTAGAGATAGGCAATCCCGGTATATTCCTTCCATTTTGAATACTCGGCCTCAACTTCCGAACCGATATTAAATTCGGGCGCATCAAGATCCCTTCGAAGGTATTCAATGCCGCCGAATAACCGCTTTGAAAATTTCTGATCGATCGCCATCCCGTATGATCTGACGTCAGAGGCATCGAGATCGTCAAAAAACTGGCTGAAACCGGCCACCTGCGTGGGTTCGGTCGTTTGTGTGGAGACATATGTGCTGCTCAAAACCCGAAACGCGGCCAATCGCAGCCTGGTGTTTGAAAATGGCTGCAAGGTTAATCCAAATTTGGGATTCAACTGCTTCTTTTCTATCTGGGACCCGGCTTTCATTGAGGCGGCACCGAGCCCGATCACCAGGTCGGCCTTGTCCAAAAAAGTCAGATTTGAATAAGCATAGATATTATCTTTAAAAAAATCGGCCTTTTCATGGTCCAGAAGGGGCACCTCAACGCCTGGGAAAGGGGAAATTCGCCAATCCTGGTGAATTGCGCCATCCATGTAACTGAATCCTGTGATGAGTCCGAATCGATTTTGACGATAATCGGTTCGAACCTCATACAGATCGCCATCAATATCTCTTTTCAACGTTCCCGGGTATCCGGAGAAAGTCTTATTTCTTTCAAAAGCCACATCAGAATGAATGTAGGATGCAACCATCTCAAACTGTGACGAAAAACGATGGTGGGCGCCAATCCTTGTTTTTATGATGTCCTCTTCATCCCGCTGATCAGCGGAAAACAAACCGTCAAAATTCTGCGAAAGATCCCCCGATTCACTTTCCGAATATCTGTATTCGGCCTGAAGGCTTGTATCCGGCGTCAGACTGCCCTGCACAAAAAGATTAAAAAGGTCATCGGCATCATCATTGTTTTGGCGGAAACCATCGGTCTCATAATGAAAGGAACCGATGCTGCCGGAGATACGGTCCAGCAGTCCGGACCCGGTGATCTCATGGCCCCATGTGTTGTTGTTTCCTCTGATGCCGCCGGCCTGGAACGCGGCCCGATTGCGCGTGAACAGGGGGTTAAACTCATTGAAAGAGAGGTCGGCAGGTCCTGCGCCTGCAATCACATTGGTTTCGGATTCGGCCAGATGGGCCTGGACCGGTGTCAAATTCAACGGTTGAAAAAGTTGTGATTGAAGCAATTCACTCACCCTTGCTATCTCATGGCGGGGCTTGGCCGCATAGGTGTCCGCCAACAACCTGTGGGCCGAGTAATTGGTGGAATCCGCATTGAGCGATCCATACCCCTGCATCAGCGCAAGGTGTTGGAAATCCAAATCGTTATAAATTCTTCCAAGGCTGGCGCTGCGGGCCGCCAGATCCTGGTCCAGCAGCAAGCGGGAGCGGTATACGCCGCGGTTGTCGTTGAGTTCCATGGATTTTTGAATATCCTGAAGGGCCTCCACCGGCCGGTTGAGGGTCTGCTTGCGGATGGCGTCGTAGAACCAGGGGGTGGGGTCGTTGGGGTCCAGGGTTTTGGCGATTTCGAGCTGCTGCTCATCCAGCGGGCCGCGTTTTTCATCAAAGTAGGCTTTGGCCAGATAACTGCGGATCAGGGCATTGCCGGGGTCCAGGCCCACGGCGATTTCCATCTGCGACCGGCCCTGTTCCAAATCGCCGTCGCGGATTTCGGCCAGTCCGAGGCCCAAGCGCGGCAGGGGGGCTGCGGAATCCAGGGCAATGGCTCGATTAAAAGCATGACGGGCCTTTTCGGTCTTGATTTGGGTCAAATAGGCGAACCCCAGGATGGTGTGCCCGTGGGCAACGTGAGGGTTCAGCCTGACAGCCGTTTGGGCGGCTTGAATGCCCTGAGCCAGCGCACCTGTGGAGAGCCGCAACTCAGCCAGACGGGCCCAAGCCGTACCGTTGTCAGGCGCGTTGACCACCGCAGCTTGAGCGGCCTGAAGTGCTTGGGCAAGATTGAAGCCGGCCTGATGGACATATGAGAGGGCAATTGGGGCGGCCGCCGAGCCAGGGGCGGACCGCACCGCCTTTTGAGCGGCCGCCAGGGCCGCCTGCCTTTGATTTTGAACCACTGCGACAACCGCCTCTAAGGCCAGGGCGTCACCATTTGAGGGGTCCATTGCCAAGGCGTGTTGGATATCGGACCGGCCTTCGGATACACGGCCCATGTGGACCAGTAAGCCGGCCCGATAGGCAAAAAACCGGGAATCCTGCGCAGCCCCTTTGATTTGCGCCAGAGTGTCGATGGCCGCGAGGATTTTGCCTTGATTGAACAATGCGATGGATTCTCTGATTTCAGCCGGCCCATCATCGGGCCCCGGGGCCGGTACGGGCGGATAATAGAGGGCCCATTGCACGCTGTCCCGCGGTTGAACGAGGAGCCAGCTTTGGGGGGCGCTGCCGGCCGATGCCACGGCGCCCTGCCCTTTTGCCAGATAAACCGTTCCAAAAGCGTTGCGGGCCATGATGCGCCCCTCAAACAGGTCGATACGGGTCTGGCCGTCATCGACCTGAACGTAAAATTCCGTGCCTTCAACCACACCGTTGACAAAAGGGGTGACGATTTTCAGGCTGCGCGGCCTGCGGCTGAAAAAATTGGCGGCGCCCCTGAGGAGTTTAATAATAAAGGTTGTCTCCTGCTCGATCTCGGTGAAAACCAACGTGGTGTTTTGATCCAGGCGCAGAACGGCATCATTGCACAATACGATGCCGGCGCGGCTGTTGGCCTCCACGCGGATCTGATCGCCGGCAAAGAGGGCCTCGTCCAGGTTCGCCGGCCGCCAGTCGAATTCCCCCTGCGACCTGACCCGTACGTTTCCCTGAATGGAGACAATCCTGCTGACCCAGGATGTATCCGATCCGTCAGCCTGGGCCGCCGGCGGCGCCCCATGGATTCCGGCGCCCAAAATGCACAATGTGATCCCGATAATCGCCCGTCCCAGCATCATTCCCCCTCACCTTTCTACTTCTGTTTTAGATGCACGGTCCCGTCCCATTCGCTGCCCGGCGGCCGCTGCCGATATTCACGGCAAAGCCTGAGATAGAACCGTGACGGTCCGTCGGTGTCATCAATTTGCAGTACCCGGTTGAAAAAATCATCGGCCTGATCCCAGCGTTGGTGTTCGAAAGCATTCAAACCGGATGCAAAGATGCGGGCCACCGCGGTCTGCAGCTCCGGCGAGAGCTTATCTTGAGGCAGCAGTTCATGCACCTGGACCGGGTGAGACTTGCCCTTGAACACAAACCGTCCCACCGGCCGTGCTGAAAATCCGTTGTCCGGGGCAAAAGCTTCCTGGGAAGCCAGCATGCGAGTGCCTAAAAACTTGTTCAATCCCTCCAGGCGTGAAGCGGTGTTGACGATATCGCCCACCGGCCGGTATTCAAAGTGGTCCATGGCGCCGATGTTGCCCAACAGGATTTCACCGGCGTGAATGCCGATTCGGGTGGGCAGCAGATAAGGAACAGCTTGTGCATTGAAACGATTTACCGAAGCGGTTATCTCGATAGCAGCCCGGCAGGCCGCTTTTTTTAGTTCGCTTTTGACTTCCGGGGCGGTCCAAAGGGCCAGAACCGAATCTCCGATCACCTGCAGGACGAGTCCGCCGTTGGCCTTGACGGGCTTGAAAACAGCCTCATAATAAGTATTCATCAATTGGGTCAGACTTTCCGGGTCCATGGTTTCTGAAAGCGTCGTGTAATTCTGGGCATCGGTGAAAAGACAAATGCTATAAAGGACCTGCCCACCGGCGCGCAGCTCCTTTATGTTGGCGGACAGCCGATCCACCACCTCGTCGGGCAGGTAATGGCCAAAGGCTTTGCGGATGTTTTGACGCTCGGTATTGGCGTTGCGGTATTTCCATGCCAAACCGACGATGAATGCCGCCGGCGTTTGAATCAGGATGGGAACGACCAGGGGAAACCAAATACCGCCGGATTTGAATTGAATATGAGCCACAGCGATATAAATGCCGTTAAGAAGCAAAAGACCGGCTGCGCAAGCGCTGGTGGAAAAATGAAGAGCGATAAAAGCCGAGAGGATACCCCAACCCAGAAAAAATGCAAAAGAGATATTCGGTTCCAAGGGATAGACGGCTTTGTCCTCCAGTAAATTGGCAAAGGCGGTGGCTGCGATTTCCACCCCGCTGATGTCCACGCCCGACTTTTGGGTGAAGGCCGTGTAAAAGCCGTCATTGGCCTTGAACCAGGCACTTTCGGTCTGCCCCACAAAGACCGCCTTGCCCTTCAGGGGCGGCAGCTTGCCACTGTTTTCACTTGTATGGGTTTCGGTCACGAAACGATGGTAGGATATGGTTGGGATGGTTCCAGACGGGCCGTAAAGATTGAGATAGCGGCTGTTGCCATGCCCATAGAGGCTGATGAGCGATCTAATCCGTCTGATGGTGTGCCCGGCCATTTGTTGGGGCGGATGACGGTCCAACGCTTCAATCATCCTTGGCGCCAGAGTGGCATCTTTTTCAAACAAGGCATGCAGCGGCCGGATTGTCCTGATAACATGGCGCAGGGAGTATTTTCCATCCCTGGGGTCGGGAAAAGAAGCCATAAGGGCAGGATCGGCTTTTCTGAGCAATTGAATGAAACCGTTAAAAGCTTCTCCATCAAAGGCATGAAAGGCCGCCACGGGCAGGGTGGGCACATCACCGGACCCGGAGCGGAAACACCAGTATTGACTCAATTTGATGGGCACCTTGGGCAAAGGGAATGGCGCCTGGCCGATGGCCGCGTCTGCCAGAACGGGAATGGCCGATACCATTCTTTCAATATTCAACCGGGTTGCCGGGACGCCCTTCCGATCGGAGAGGGGCATTGCCTGCCTGTCGATGGTTTGGGTTAAAATGACATTGCCGGCATTGTGCATGGCCGTCGCAAAGGTTTTGTCGTTGACCGTCTCCTGTGGTTCATGAAAAATCAGGTCAAAAACAATAACGGCCGCTTGCCGGGCGGTCAGCCGTTCCAATAGCCGGGCATGGAGCGTCCTCGGCCATTTATGGGGTGCCGCCGGAAGATTTAAAGCTTTGGCCGATTGCCGATCAATGGCCACGATAACAACGTCGGCCTTCGTTTGCTCGGGTCCACGCAACATGTACAGCAAGTGCAGGCCAAGGCTCTCCTCCGCGTTCGATAGCAAGGGCATGCGACTGCCAATGGCGCCCAACAGCCCAGTGCCGATACAAATCCAAAACCACACCACAGGTAAACGATGGAACATGGGGCCTCCTCTATGACGCGTCATGAAGGCCTTGGCAATGGTTTCAAAACCTGACGTCAAGCCCCATACCAGCATCAGGGCAAGCGGTCTGATCCTCAAAATGCCGGATGCATTCCTGCGGCGGTGCGCTTTGCCCCGCTTTGATCAAAAAGCCGGTGGAAGGCTTTGAAACCACTTCTACCACACACACAATAGAAAAATATCGCGGGCACTGGGCCTGCACTTACTACTACCGTCACTGCGGCCAAGACGGACAACGGAACAATTTGGCTACAGCAAACGGACTAAGATGAGATTGAATTGATTAAAATCCGGAACGTGTGCCGATATAAATAATTTATTTCAAAATCCGCATGGTATGTCAACAGAGGAGGTGGGGTGAGCCAGGGCAATCGTATATGTTTTTTGGGGTTGTTGAACGTTGCGCTGCATTCAAAGATAAAAAATGTCAGAATCCATTGGACTTTGACAGTTGATATTTTTAGATGGGCTTGTCCCCGCTGATAATATGGGCGTAGGCGCTATGGTTGTGAATGGATTCAAAATTTTCAGCGCTCACTGAAAACCAAGTGATATTTTCATCCTGCATCAAACAGGCGGCCACATCTCGCACGATATCTTCCACAAATTTGGGGTTGTCATAGCTTTGCTCGGTAACGTGTTTTTCATCCACCCGTTTAAGCACGGAATAGACATCACAGGAAGCACACGACTCCACCAGCTCAATCATGTCTTCAAGCCAGATAAACCGGTTAAAACGGGTTTGCAGCTTCACTTCACCACGCTGATTGTGGGCGCCGTGATCACTGATCTCCTTGGAGCAGGGGCACACCGAGGTGATCGGCACATTGACCTCGGACACCAGATCGATCTGGTTATGGGAATTGCTCGCCCCCATGATGCGGCAGGTGTAATCCATTAAGCCGGGGGCGGCGCTGATAGGGGCTTTTTTTTCAATAAAGTAAGGAAAGGTGATCTCGATGTGGGCGGAAGCGGCATTGAGATGGTTTTTCATCTGATCAAGGAGTTCAGAGAACTTCTGCAGTGACACTTCGGTTTTGAGCAGATGAAGCAACTCCACAAAACGGCTCATGTGGGTGCCTTTATATTCATGGGGCAGATCCACATACATATTGACCGTGGCAACCGTGTGCTGGCGGCCTTCCCTGCGGTCCCGAACGGTGACGGGATAGCGTAAATTTTTAATCCCCACCTTATCGATGGGGAGATTCCGGTTGTCGCGTTGATTCTGCACATCTTTCATGGCATTCGCTCTTCCAGGTCCTTCAGGGGCGGCCATAGGGGCTATTTAAGCAGGTACTCCAGCTTGACATGCCGCAAGGACCTGAAAATGTTCCCTTTAATTTTTCTGTTGGCGGCATAGAGTTTCCGCAACAGTGCTTTTATTTCAGCCCTTTTGGAGCGCCCGGCGCTGGGACAGGGGTTCTCTTTTATCGGCCACTGCATCTGTTGGGCAAAGCGTTCAAGGGCCTCTTCATCTGCATAGGCCAGCGGTCGAATCACTGTCAAGCGACCATTAAAAAAGGGCTGATAGGGCACCATGGTACTGATCTCGCCAGCATAGCACATATTGAGAAACAGGGTTTCGATGATGTCGTCTTTGTTATGGGCCAGGGCCAGTTTGCTGCATTCCAACTCGCGGGCAATCTCGAACAAATTCTTGCGTCGCAACCGGGAACATAAAAAGCAGGGATTCTTCCTGTTCTTGTCGCTGTGTGCCACCAATCCATGCTCAGTGTGCTCGATACGCACATCAAAACCCAGAGCATGTCCCTGCTCGGCAATCACATCGGCCGGTCCCCCTTCAAAACCGGGATCGATGTATATGGGAAAAAGCTTGAATTGAACCGGAGCGCGACGCTGCAAGTCGGCCAGCAGCCATAAGAGCGCCCAACTGTCCTTTCCCCCTGAAACGCCCACGGCGATCCTGTCGCCGTCATGGATCATGCGATATCGGTTCAGGGCTTTTCCCAAATTGCGGTTGAGCAAAGTGTATGTGCGACTGTAAGGCGTCAATGCTGCACAGCTTCGGTTCTTGCCCTTTAAGCCTCTTCAAGTTGTCTTTTTTCAATGATTTTACCGGCAGCCACCTCACGCAGGGCGACAACGATATCTTCATTTTTGGGTGAACTGACCAGATATTCAGATCCTTCCCGAATCTGGCGCACCCGCGCCGCGGCCATATGAACCAGTATAAACCGGTTTTCCACGCGTTTCAAACAATCTTCAAGGGTAATTCGTGCCATGATAAACCTCCAACAAATCAAAGAATTTCCACCAATTCGTAAACCCGTTTGCCTCCCGGCGCCTGTAATACGATCTCGTCACCGGGTCTGCGCCCCACAATGGCTTTGCCTAAAGGCGAAGCAATGGAAATGCGCCCCTGGTTGATATCCGACTCTTCCGGACCGACCAGTTGATACTCCACATCCTCACCTGTATCCACATTTTCAAGCAGGACGCGACTTGCAAAGACAGCTCGATCCTTGGGCAAGTTGTCGGGATCGATAACATCCGCATTGTTCAGTTTAAAGCTCAACTCGTTCACCCGCGCTTCAACAAACGCTTGTCGCTCTTTGGCTGCTTCATACTCGGCATTCTCAGACAAATCGCCATGGGCGCGCGCCTCTTCAATGGCCTTGATGACGTTGGGGCGCTCCACCGTTTTGAGATGCCGCAACTCCTTATGCAAATTCTCATAGCCGGGGCGGGTAATGGGAATTCTTTCCAAACCGCTCTCTCCTTTTTAGTAAATGTGGTTGTGTTCGACCCATTCAGATCCGGGCCGCCATCAAAAAACAGCCAACCCTGTGACCTTGGCCATCGATTTTATTCTGGATTTTTTTTAATCGGTATTTATGACTCTAAACTTGACCTCTGATTGTTCTCCCGGAGCCACCAAACAGTCTGCCGAAAGGCGAGCCGATAAAACCTGAAAGTGATGATAAGGGCCCCCAATGGATCGCGCCAATCGGGAAAACGACTCTGATGGGCTGCGCCGCAACAAAAGCAACTATCCTAAAAATGTGTTAGCAATATCTATTTTAAAATGCGGTGTCAATAAAAAGCCCATTATTCACGGCCGGTATGGACAAAGATAACATGGCCCACAGTCGCAGACTGAGCTGATCAACCATTCAACTCAGGTGTTTGCGATTGAGTTCGGCATCGGATTTTCTCAGGTAGACCGGAACAAAAGTTTCCGCATCAACACATCGCCCCTGCTGAAACAGATCCCAGGCCAATCGGGCCAGCACCGCGGGGCGGATGTCGTTATCGTTTGCGGGCGCCCATTGGGCATTATGCTTCAACCGTCGGGCCACTTGGGTGGCATAAAGCGCCGTTGCGTTGCCGATAAACAAACACGAACCGTCGATTTGACCCGTCAGTCGGTCCAAAGGCCCCACCTGTTCATTGGTTTGGGAAACCAAGTCATCACCCTCCCGGCGGTAAATGCGCCAATAAAGCTCCTTTCGCCGGGCATCCATCATGGGGCAGACCAGTTGTGTACCGTATCCGGCCTGGCGGGCGAGGATCTCCAGACTTGAAACGCCCACCACAGGCTTGCCCGCGGCAAAGGCCAACCCCTTCACCGTGCTGATACCGATCCGCAAACCTGTAAAACTCCCCGGACCTTTGGTCACCGCAAAGGCATCAATGTCCGCCAATGACATTCGGCTCAGCGAAAGCACGGCATCAACGGCATGGAGAATATGCCGGGCATGGGTTTCGCCATGGTTCAGGCACAATTCGGTCTGAACCCGGCCATCGGCAACAATGCAAACGCCACAACTTTCGGTGGCGGTATCAACGGCCAGCATCGCCTTTGCCATGATCAGGACGACTTGTTCGATGCTGCCCGGGTCCTGGATGAGCGGCCGGTTTTGCGTGTTGGATTATTTACAGGCGCCAGCAAAGCGATATCCAACACTTCATCCATATTCTGGAGCGGCACGAACTTCAGCTTACGTTTGATGGTCGCAGGTATCTCCTCAAGCTCGTTTTTGTTCTTGCCCGGAATGATGACGGTTTTAATGCCGGCCCGCAGGGCTCCCAGGGCTTTTTCTTTCAAACCGCCGATGGGCAGAACCCGGCCCCGCAGGGTGATTTCACCGGTCATGGCCACATCCTTATTGACGGGTCGATGGGTCACGACCGATATCAACGCCGTGGCCATGGCGATACCGGCCGAAGGTCCGTCTTTGGGGATGGCGCCGGCAGGCACATGAATGTGGATGTCCAGATTCTCAAAAATCTGTGGCTTGACGCCCACCGTGTCCAGATAGGCTCTGGCATAACTCAGGGCAGCCCGGGCCGATTCCTGCATCACCTCTCCAATCTGACCGGTAATGATCAACTCCCCTTTGCCCCGAATCAAACTGGCTTCCACATATAGGACTTCGCCGCCGGCCTGGGTCCAGGCAAGTCCCGTAGATAACCCCACCTGGCTCTGTTCCTGGTCCATTTCGGGGTAGAACTTTGGGACCCCCAAATATTTCTGCATATTCTGTCGGCTGATATTAAATGGACCTTTTTTGCCTTCGGCGATTTTGCGCGCCACCTTCCGGCACAGGGAGGCGATCTCACGCTCCAAATTTCTCAACCCGGCTTCCGATGTGTATTCATTGATCATCTGCCGCAGCGCCTGCTGGCTGATTACCAACTGTTTGGATTTAAGCCCGTTCTCTTTCAACTGCCGCGGAATCAAATGTTTTTCCGCAATGGCGACCTTTTCATCTTCTGTGTAGCCCGACAGATTGATCACCTCCATACGGTCCAGCAGGGCCGATGGAATGGTATCCGTGAGGTTGGCGGTCAGAATGAACATGACCTTTGACAGATCAAAGGGCAAATTCAGATAATGGTCGGAAAAAGCATCATTTTGCTCGGGATCAAGGGCCTCCAGCAATGCGGAGGAGGGATCACCGCGAAAATCCGCCCCCAGCTTGTCGATCTCATCCATCATAAAGACAGGATTGTTGGTGTTGCATGTTTTCAACCCCTGGATAATTCGTCCTGGCATGGCGCCGATGTATGTCCGCCGATGCCCCCGGATTTCGGCTTCGTCGCGAATGCCGCCCAGAGAAATTCGAACGAACTTGCGCCGCAAGGCTTTGGCAATGGCCTGGCCCAATGAGGTTTTCCCCACCCCCGGCGGTCCCACGAAACATAAAATGGACCCCTTCAGATCAGGGTTCAGCTTGCGCACGCTGAGGTATTCCAGTATCCGGTCCTTGATTTTTTCCAGTCCGAAATGATCGTGGTTGAGCACCGCCTGGGCTTTTTCAATATCCAGCAAGTCTTTGGTGTTTTTGTTCCAGGGCACTTCGGTCAACCAATCCAAATAGGTACGCACCACTGAGGATTCAGCCGAATCAGGATGCATCTGCTCCAGCCGGCGCAGCTGCTTTTTGGCCTCGTCATCGGCTGCCTTGGGCATCCGGGCGCGTTTGATTCGTTTTTTATACTCTTCGACCTCCTGGCCCCGGTCATCCAGTTCGCCCAACTCCTTGTGAATGGCGCGAACCTGCTCCCGCAAAAAATAGTCCCGCTGGCTTTTGGAAATCTCATCCTTGACATCCGATTGGATTTTGGCCTGCATGGCGGAAAGCTCCACCTCGCGGGAGAGCAGATCATGCACCTTGCGAAGGCGCCCCACCGGATCGATCAATTCGATAACCTCCTGGGCCTCGTCGATCTTGAGGCGCAGGTTGGAAGCGACCAGATCGGCCAGTTTTCCTGGCTCTTCAATGCTTTCCAGAATACTGCCCACGTCGCCGCTGAACTCACCGCGCAACGCCAGTATTTTTTCGGAATATTCCCGCACATTGCGCATCAGGGCCTCAATCTCCAGCCCAGGTATATGCATTTCGGGCTCATCCAGAATATCGACCGCCACGCGGTAGTGGGACCGTTTGTGGAGATACTTTTTAATTCTGGCTTTGGCAAACCCCTGAACCAAGGCTTTGACACGTCCGTCGGGCAGTTTCAGCATACGCAAAATTCGGCTGATGGTACCTACCGCGAAAATATCTTCAGGTTTTGGATTCTCAATGGCCGGGTCTTTCTGGGTGGCGACAAAGAGAAAGCGGTCTTTTGCAACAGCCGTCTCCACAGCCTTTATGGACTTTTCCCTTCCCACAAATAACGGCAACAGCATATCTGTAAAAATCACCACATCACGCACCGGCAACAAAGGCAACGACGTGGGAATTTCAGTATCTCCTATATCCTCCTCAATAATACTGATGAGGTCATCTTTATCCGATTCGGCCATCTCTGCTCCCTATTTCAGTTCGAGCCACCTTACAATTATCAATCAAATCCCTATCGGCCCGTCAGCCAGCGGCCGGTCTCGTTTCCAAAAGTATACCACTTTGTAATATCGAGGTCAGGATTTTCACTGATATTCCGGTTTCATGCCGGATTTCAATCAACACTGATCGATTTCCAAATGATATTAGTTGTCTAGTATAAGACAAAACCCCAACTTGACAACATCTAACTTGATTTTTTCCTTAAATCCCCCTACAACCGTCAACAACATGGCGTTGTGTAAAGCCATTGACACTTCGCACACCATCTTCCGGGATCTGCTGATTGTGCAGCCATGTGTTGAGTCGGTGTTGCGCAAAATACGGCAATTCATTTACCAGGCTGTGAATATGACATCAATGCTGCTTAATTGGTATATTTTTTTTCTTGGAATGTGCATCGGCAGTTTTTTGAATGTCTGCATCCACCGCCTGCCCATTGGAAAATCCATCGTGCGCCCGGCCTCATCATGCCCCGTGTGCGGCAAAGCCATTGGCTGGTATGATAACATTCCATTGATCAGCTATATCATCCTGCGCGGAAGGTGCCGGGGTTGCCGGACCGCCATATCGATTCGATATCCCCTTGTGGAACTGCTCTGCGGTCTTTTTGCGCTGATCACATGGCTGCAATTCGGATTCGGTGTGCCGGCGCCGGTCTACTTTATCTTTATCGCCGCCCTGCTTGTCATCACCTTTATCGATATCGATCATCGCATCATTCCGGATATCATTTCCCTGCCCGGAATCCCTTTGGGATTTCTGGCCAGCCTGGCCCTGCCCCAGATCACCTGGTCAGATTCACTGATCGGAATAGGCGTGGGCGGGGGCAGCCTGCTGGCGATTGCATGGGGTTATCAGTTTTTTACCGGCAAAGACGGCATGGGGGGCGGTGATATAAAACTGCTGGCCATGATCGGCGCTTTTCTGGGATGGAAGGGCGTGTGTTTCACCATCATGACGTCATCCCTGATCGGAACCATCGTTGGGATTATTTTAATGTTGAGAGCCGGCAAAGGCATGAAAATGGCCCTGCCCTTTGGTCCGTTTCTGGCCATCGGCGCCATTGCCTACCTCTTTTTAGGGCCGGGCCTCATTGAGTGGTATTTCAATCTGCTCTAACCCATTGGGTTTATGGATAGGGTGGCTTTTTTGAAACTGGCGATCATCTCGGATATTCACGGTAATTTTGAAGCCTTGCGCATGGTTTTAGCCGACATCGAAACCATCGGTGCCGACGATACGGTGTGCCTTGGCGACTGCATCGGCTATGGTCCCGAACCCGAAGCTGTCATAACCGAGATTCGACGGCGTAAAATTCCCACCATCATCGGCAATCACGAACAGGCTGTTTGCAACCGCCCCCAATTGGAGTGGTTCAACCCACTGGCCCGGGCCTCGCTGAAAAAAACCATCACCATGTTAAGCCCGGCATCCGTGGCCCACATTCAACAACTGCCCATCAGCATGGTCGTGGCCCAATCCCTTTGTGTACATGGCTATCCACCGGATTCGGTTCGGACCTACCTGTTTCAAAAATCACCTGAAGCGCTCATGGGAACTTTGAAAACCATGAATCAGCCGATCTGCTTCGTGGGCCACACCCATGACCTTGAAATTGTCTCATTCAACGGACGCGGGATTGAACGCCATCCTTTGAAACAAGGTCGCATTAAACTCGATCCGCGCCATCGCTGTATTATCAATGTGGGTAGCGTGGGCCAGCCCCGGGATGGCAACAACAACGCCAAATATGCCATTTACGATTCAAGACGCAACCAACTTGAGATTAGATTTATCCCCTACGACATCGCCGCGACAGTAGCCAAAATAAAGGCCGCCGGGATGCCGGAAAATCACGCCAACCGGTTATGGTAGGTTCAGTGTTCAATAAAAATCGAAACATTGAAGATCCGGCATGAAAAGAATCGGCCGTTATATCATACGAGGCCTGTTGGGCCGGGGCGGCATGGGAAAAGTGTACAAGGTTGAACTGCCCCCCATCGGAAAAATCGCCGCTCTCAAACTGCTCGATCCCGACCCTCTGCTGATCAAACTCATGGGAATCGGGCAACTTCGTACTTTGTTCATCAAAGAAGCCGTCACCATGGCCGGACTTCGACACCCCAATATCGTCGAGATCCACGATTTTGATGAAGATAACGGCAACCCGTTTTATGTCATGGATTTTTTTGCCAACAACCTTGGGGTCATGATGGGCGAATCCTACCTCATGGAGAATCCCTCCCGGATCATTCACGCGGATAAAGCCCTCAACTATGTCCGGCAAACCCTTAACGGCATCAGCAGCCTTCACGACGCAAACATTCTTCACCGGGACATCAAACCGTTCAACTTGCTGGTTACCGATCAGGATACCGTCAAAATTTGTGACTTCGGTCTTTCCAAATTGCGAGGCGAGACTTTTTGCGGCCCTTCAAACCTCAACGTGGGGTCGCCCTACTACGCCGCCCCGGAGCAGGAAAGAGACCCCGACAGTGTGGATATGCGCGCGGATCTCTATCCAGTGGGCATCATGCTCTACCGCATGCTCACCGGACGGCTTCCAAATATGGACGCTTCGCCGGCAGCATACGAACCCACCGACCGATTCAATTCAGATCTGGATCACCATTGGGATGCATTTATCAGGCGCGCCATTGCCGCAAAACCGGAACAACGCTTTCCAAATGCCCCGGCCATGCGCGGTGCGCTGAAAGAGTTGGAAAAACATTGGCGGCGCCACAAAGAGAGAAGCTGCCGCATGCCCCAAACAGACCATCAACAGCCTGATCGCCCGGCCCAGGCTGTTGGGGCGGCGAGACCGCGCTACCTTCCCATCAAATCAGGACCGCGGCAAGCGGCGGAGCTGTTTGGCGTTGATCCATTGTGGCGTCCCAAAGTCTATCTTGACAACCGGTTTGATATTCAAAACGGCCATACCGTCATGGATCACGCCAGCGGGCTGCTCTGGCAGCAGGCGGGGAGCGCTTATCCCCGCACCTGGCAACAAGCACACCAGTACATCCGTCAACTCAATTCGGAGAGATTCGGCGAACGCCACAACTGGCGCTTGCCCACCATCGACGAATTGCTCACCTTGCTCAGGCCCAATCCCCAAGGGGAGGCGTTATGCATCGCACCCGTATTTGATGTGACCCAGCGCCGCATCTGGAGTATTGACCGCCGGTCATTCTTGTATGCTTACTATGCGGACCTCGATCTGGGCTTTGTTGGCTGGCAGGATTTCAGCGCCCCCAATTATGTGCGTGCTGTTTGCGGCGCCGCCCCATCGCAAAACCCTCAAATAGAAGTACAACCCAGGATCTCTTGAGCATCCATCCCCGGGCACGCCTCGGCGGCCGCGTTCGGCTATCGGCCGCCGAAGCGTGCCCGGGTCTGATAGCATTTTGACGTGCCAACCCAAAATCCGCATCAACGCAGGCTTGGAAGGCCTTAAAGCGTGGTGACGGCATTAAGGGCTACACCCCCTGGATATGGATGCAACCGGGATTGAAAATGGATCGGTC